>DASXWH010000082.1:0-18931 GCA_036503775.1 Ohtaekwangia sp. | reverse complement strand
GCATATCCCAGAACTTCATCGCCAAACGAATCAACGATCTTGTTCACCACCCAGATGTTGAGGTATTGTGATGGATCGGTTGGATTGATTCCTCCTGATCCGGATTTCTTCATACCATCAGCACTGGCCGGCCAGCTTGTTCGTGTTGACGATCTGCGGTTCACTGCTTCCAGCACAAACTGAATGTCGATGTCAGCAGCCAGACCTGAAAACAAAGCAGGTATGGCCGAAGCATCAGCATTGGTTTTGTTAAAATCTTCAGTCAACACATCTATCTGCGACTGAATTTGTGCTGTTGAAATATTCTGCGCGTTCGTCCGGTAGATAACATTGACTACCACCGGGATTTCGATTTTCCCGTCTTCATTGATACGGGCCACCGCACCACTACGAATAGCTTCAATTGTCTTTCGTTCAATTTCATCCATGCGTGCCTGCAATGTGGGATCTTTTAACAGGTTAGCTTCTAATAACTCAGCCGCGAGACAAGCTCTTGATGAAGGTACAGCTGACTCTTTTTCGTTTTCCTGAACGGGTTGATCTGTACATGCCACCATCGCGATGGCAATCGTACATTGTACGAGTAGTTTTTTCATAACAGAATGGGTTTTGAGTTTATTCAGATAAACAAGGTATATAAAAACCCACCTGACGAACCACCCTAATTTTTAAGGTTCAGGCGAAAAAAAAATTTAAGTGTGACACCAGCGGAATTTAATACACAGTCTCAATTCTTCATCAACGAACGTGATGCAAACAGCGCTATGACACTAATCGCTGCACCCAGTGATAAATAATAACCTACATAGGGAAGACCATAATTTGTGGCCAGCGTTGTGGCGAGATAGGGTGTAAGCGATGCTCCCAAAATGCCGGCAAATGTGAAGCATAAGGATGCTCCTGTGTAACGAACTTCAGCGGGAAAAATATCTGCGAGTGCAGTTCCCACTGTGCCGTAATTCAATCCCATTAATAGCATACCGGTAGATTGAAAAATTACTGTGATGATGAAATTACCTGTGCTGAAGAATGGTGCGAAGAACAAACCAAATATGAAAATTCCGATGCTCGAAATAACCAGCATGTTGTTCCTGCCTTTACGATCTGCAAGCAGCGCGGATAATGGAACACCCAATGCAAAAAATAACATGGAGATCATCTGAGCGATCAAAAAACTTTCTCGTGGATACTGCAAGGTGGATGTTCCCCAGCTTAGCGAAAAAACAGTCATGATATAAAATAACAGGAAGGTGGTGATGGTAGAAGCTGTACCCAGAAGGATTGATTTAGTGTGTTTGGCAAAGACAGCAACCACGGGTACTTTAACGCGTGCCTGATCATTCATGACGCGGATAAAATCAGGTGTCTCGGTTATCTTCAGGCGGATGTAAAGCCCAACCCAAACGAGCAGCGCACTGGCGATAAACGGTATACGCCAGCCATAACGCATGAATTGCTCATCGCTCATTGTTTTGCTCAGGATAAAAAATGTAGCGCTTGACAGCAGGAAACCAATGGGTGCGCCTAACTGTGGGAACATTCCATACCAGGCCTTTTTATGAGCCGGTGCATTTTCTGTGGCCAGCAATACGGCACCTCCCCATTCACCGCCAAGACCCAGTCCCTGCCCAAAACGGAATATGGCTAACAAAACCGGGGCGATGATACCAATACTATTATATGTAGGGAGAAGTCCGATCGCGACTGTCGAAGGCCCCATTGTCATCAGTGCCGCTACAAGTGTGGCTTTTCGTCCTTTACGGTCACCAAAATGCCCGAAGAGTACAGCGCCTAATGGCCTGGCAAAGAAAGCGAGCGCAAATGTTCCGAGTGATGCTAATGTAGAAGCAACCGGATCGCTGGCTGGAAAGAACAACGTTGGGAACACCAGCACGGCAGCCGTGGCATAAATATAAAAATCAAAAAATTCTATGGTAGTTCCGATCAGGCTGGCAGCAAGTATACGTGTGGCGGGGTTGGTCGTTTTTGATTCGTTCATAATTAACTCCAGGTTCCAGGTTTCGAATTCAAGAATAAGTAAATCTGAATTAATCTGGAATTTAACAGCAGGATAAAAATCGTTACCCCTTTATGTGTTTCTGACAGATCTCCTTCAGGTTTGAGTAATGATGAAACTGCGATCGTTCAAATTCAAATGCTCTTCCATCATGCAGCGTGATGGTGAAAGTGTCACGCCCCAGGCCTTGATGTTTCTTGGTTGCCTTTCCGGTTCTGTGTGACTTCAACGCTGCAATGTCCGGGAAACGAATTACGTTGGTGTGTTTCTGAAAGACGTAGAAGATAGTTAGTTCCGTGGCAGTTACTTCAACGGTTTCCATGGAAGAGAAAAAACCGATGAGTGAGTAGGGGATAATAATAAGCAGCAGCAATGCCAGCCAGAAGAACACCGATCCGAAGTTGATTCCCTTATCCTCAATGGCCATAAAAATAAAACTGATGGACGCAGCAGTGAGTGCCAGTATGCCTCCTATGTTCGCGGCATAGTATTCCCATCGTGTTGTGGCTACCAGTAGCTTTTTCATCGATTCAAATGTACAGAAGATTTGCTTCCGGTAGCGCTGTGACTCAATTCAGATTTGCTGCGGGAGGAGGAATGCGCAGTGTCTTCGATGCAAAAACCAGCGCTTGTAGTACCAGCAGAATGATGATCGTGATGATAAATGCGAATTCTGATAATGATTTGCCACTGATGTACAGGTCTTCTGCGTGCTTCATGATAAGCTTGGATTCCTCCAGTTGAATAGCAGAAAGTTTATTCAATTGCTCCAGCGCCTGATCCGCCAGTTTAATTTTATGGTCAACGGCTTGTGGAGAAGAGGATTCAAATTCATTCAAAGTCTTCAACAACGCGGCAAACGTAAGATCTTCTGTTTTCGTGAATTTTGTTTTCTGGTAAGCCGTGCTTAGCCCATCGATATGAGACAACGATGCTTTGATCTGATCCGTTGACCGCTGGTCACTTTGTTCTGCGGCATTCAAAATCTGTTTGATTTCATAGATCTCAATAGTCATTTTCAGGATATAATCTTCCACGATCAGCCGGTCTTCATACAAGGTGCTGATGGATTGCTTGACGTTTGTGGTATGATCCCGGTCAATGTAGTTGCTGAACAATACCAGTCCGCAAAGTATTAGCAGCGCTGCCGAGGCTGCTATTTTATTCCGTACGCTGTAAGTCCATTTCATAATAAAGGAATTATCGTTATGGAATATAACGCTGATTGATGATTTTTCTGCGAAGACTGCTAAGAAATTGCAGGTAAACTGGAGGATCTCGTTTGAATAGGCGATGAAATGGTTAATCCTTCACGTAGTCTTCCAGGTACCGGAAGTGTTCGGTGAGGTTCCCGTTATCAGCAATGGTAGCCCGTTTGATAATGTCATCCTGGTCTTCGCCCACAAGAAGAGGAAGTACACGGTTGATCAGGTCCTGTCCGAATTCTTCTGAAGCGCTTCGCGGTAATTCACAGGGAAGATTGTCTACCGCCATTACGGTGAAATTTTTGGGATTGGAACAGGCCGGTTGTTCCGTACCGGTTACAGCATCATAATCATATAACGGATCAGCGATGGTACTTTCGCGTTTTGTACTGGGAATAGATCCCTCAATGTCACAGGTTATGTCGGCAATAATCCTGATCCTGAAATCAGGCGATAGCATATCCTGCCGGGTAAAAAGCACCGGTGCTTTTGGATTCCAGTAGGCACCCGCCATCAGTATATCGGCAACTCGTGTGAAGCTGAGGAATGTAGATTCGTATTTGCCGGGATGTGAATGAAATTCTTCGCGGTTGAAATGACCCCCCTCTTTACGCATGTGATAATCAGCACTGCCGAGTTGAACATACACGGGTTCATCAAATTGTTTGGTCAGGAAGTCATAGGGTTTTACTTTCCGGATGCCTGCACTGTCAAGCGTTTCCATAGAACCTTTACCTACACGACCTGCTCCGGTGAGAATGATCTTCACCGGTGGTAGTTTTACTTTTCGGAGTTCAAGCTTGAGATCGTTAACATCAAAACATTCATGTGCCCTGCGTATGGAGTAATGTCCGAATCGCTTTCCATAAGTCCATAACCCATTGTATGCACCAACAATACCGGCATATCTTCCGAATGCCACAAGCCGGTTACCAAGCTTGTCTTTGATCACTTCATAATCGATAAGCCTGATCTTTTTTTTCAGAATAGCCTGAAGGAGTTTTTTGTTGTAAGGCTGCTTCTTGATGGTGTGTGAAAAAAAAAGGTAGGTTTTATTTTCGATCAGTTGTTCTACGGGTACTTCCTTTACGCCCATGAGGATATCACAGTCGCTGATAGTTTTGCTTACCGTAATATCCAGCGCACGATATTCATCATCCGTGAAACAGCGGATCTCACTTTCCTGAGCGTGTACTTTTACAGTAGCAAAGCGCTGTTCAATTTCTTCGGCTTGCAACGGAGTAAAGGGTACTCGTTTGTCCGGAGGAACTTTGCCTTCGCGAATTAATCCGATCCTGATAAGAGTCATTTTCGTAGACTAGCCTTCAAGGAAACTTCCGAGCAATGAACTTGATTCTTTTCCGCTGTTGCGTCCGTATGGCGCAAGGGCCTGAATAAGTTTACGGATCGGCATGGATTGTAAATATACTTTTCCTGTTCCGCGAAGTGTAGCCAGGAAAATACCTTCTCCACCGAAGATCATCGACCGTAAACCGCCAGCACTCTGCACATCAAAATCAATTTGTGATTCGAAAGCCACAACGCAGCCGGTATCTACCCGAAGGGTTTCATTGTTCAATGTCCGTTCAATCACCGTGCCTCCGGCATGAACAAATGCTTTTCCATCACCATGTAATTTCTGAAGAATGAATCCTTCACCACCAACCAGACCCGCTCCAAGCTTGCGGTTGAATGTAATGGAAACTTTTGTTCCAAACGCAGCGCAGAGAAATCCGTCTTTCTGAACAATGATCTCACTTCCCGGACATTGTTTCAGGTCAATGGGAATGACTGTTCCCGGATAAGGAGCAGAGAACCCTACCTTCGCTTTCCGGTTTCCCTGGTTGGTGAAATGTGTCATGAACAAAGATTCACCCGTAAGTACGCGTGATCCGGCCGATAGTAATTTGTCGAAGATACTTTGATTGGCGGTGGCGCCATCACCCATCTTGGCTTCGAAGGTAATACCGTCTTCCATGAAGAGCATGGCACCGGCTTCGGCAATTACGGTTTCCTGAGGATCAAGTTCAACTTCAACGATCTGAATACTTTCACCTTTTATCTGGTAATCGATTTCATGTGATCTGTTCATGGTATTACTATTTAGGGTATTTAAAGATGGGATAAATTATAATATGGACATTATCCGGTGGAAATGTTTTGTCGGAAAAAAATAACGGGATAAGGTTCTCCCACACACGCGGATTGAAGTAGTGATCGGAAAGAAAGTAGACGTGAACTCATCTGATGAATTATTACCCACAACGGTGCTCAGATGGTATTATTTGGATTTCTTTTTTTTGCCCTTTTTAAGTTCAGTATAATCATCGCGTTCGGCCAGCTTTTTATCATCCACGTTACGGTCCAGGAACTCATTGATCTTTTCAATGTTCATGTTTGATTTAATTTCTCCGAACTGATCAATCGAAATATCCAACCCATTCAGATCTTTGTGGACGCGGGCTTTTGGTTTAGCGGGTTCTTTTTTGGCCATGACTGTATTTTTTAATTCTTACCTGTACTATGTAAGCATTGAGGCTGGTAACATGGTTTTACGAAATCACAGTCTTTAAGGTTTGGAGAGCGTAGGTGATTCTTTTTACCACCTCATCCTGTCCAATAATTTCCATGATTATCATCAAATCAGGCCCGCCTGCAGTTCCTGTTACAGACACCCGTAGCGCCTGCATAATTTTGCCCGAGCCAATACCCAATGCTTTCGTGACGTCTTCCAGTATGCTCTTTGCTATAACAGCGTCAAATGAATTAAGTTTTGAGATTTCCTGCGAATAAGCGGATAAGACTTTAACAGCGTCATCATTCCATTTTTTGCCGACCACGCCTTCATCAAACGTGGTGGGTGCAAAGAAGAAAAATCTGCCCTGTTCCCAGAAATCTTTCGGAAAGGTGACACGGTCACGCATGACTGACACGATTTTAATAGCCTTGTCGAGCGTGCATGGTACATTTTCTTTCTTCAGCGAATCGAGCAGAAACTCAGCCAGCTCTTCAGCCGGCTTTGACCGTAAATAATGCTGATTGAACCATTGTGCTTTTTGAATGTCAAATTTTGCACCTGCCTTGCTGATGCGGTCTACTGAAAACGCCTGGATAAGTTCGTCCATCGAAAATATCTCCTGGGTTGTACCGGGGTTCCATCCGAGGAATGCAAGAAAGTTAATAAGCGCTTCAGGCAGGTATCCTGATTCTTTATAGCCAGCGGCTACTTCGCCACTTTCCGGATCCTTCCAGGTCAGTGGGAATATCGGGAAACCCAATTGATCAGCTGCGCGCTTGCTCAGTTTCCCATTCCCATCAGGCTTTAATAGCAGGGGAAGATGTGCGAACTGTGGCATTTCGTTTTCCCATCCCAGGAACTTATACAACAACACGTGAAGCGGTGCCGAGGGCAACCATTCTTCCCCGCGGATCACATGGGAAATCTTCATCAGATAATCATCTACTACATTAGCCAGGTGATACGTTGGCATACCATCGCTTTTCATGAGCACCTTGTCATCAATGGCAGAAGAGTATACCATTACCCATCCACGGATCATGTCGTTCAATCTGACTTCTTCTTTCTTGGGTACTTTTAACCGGATCACGTACGGTGTTCCGGATGTAATCAGGTTATCAACTTCTTCTTTTGACAGCGTCAGTGAATTGCGCATTTGCAAACGTGTGATGCTGTTGTATTGCTGGTTATCAACTCCGGCCGCTTTCAGACGTTCACGCATCTCATCCAGTTCCTGTTCGGTATCGAATGCATAGTATGCATTACCTTCATCGAGCAGTTGTTGTGCATATTTCTGGTAGATTGCCTTACGTTCAGATTGACGATAAGGTGCATAAGGTCCGCCAACACCAACTCCTTCATCTATTTTTATTCCGGCCCATTCGAGGGATTTCAAAATATAATCTTCTGCACCCTGTACAAAACGGGTTTGATCTGTATCCTCAATGCGAAGGATCATGGTTCCTTTGTTCTGACGGGCCAACAGATAGTTATACAAGGCTGTTCTCACTCCGCCAATGTGTAAGGCACCAGTCGGGCTTGGTGCAAATCGTACGCGTACTTCTCTGGTCATTTCAGTCTGCTTTCTGGTCGTAGAAATCGAGCCGTAAAGGTAAACTATGATTTAGATTTAAGCCCTTTTACGGCCAATAAAACCCTGTAAAAATCTCCAGGCAAGGGTAAAAAATTTCCTCTGGAACCAAAGGGTTTATACCTTTACGCCTTGCTATAACGTGAAGCCGAATGACTGAAGAAAAAAGCCTGAACTTTCTCGAGGAAATTATTGACAACGACCTGAAGACAGGAAAGTATAAAAGCATTATTACCCGCTTTCCTCCGGAGCCCAACGGATACCTGCACATGGGTCATGCTAAAAGTATATGTCTGAATTTTGGCCTCGCATTGAATTATGGAGGGAAAACCAACCTTCGTTTTGATGACACTAACCCGGTAACCGAAGAAACCGAGTATGTAGAGAGCATTAAGCATGATATCAAGTGGCTTGGTTTTCAGTGGGCCGAAGAATTATATGCTTCAGATTATTTTGAAAAACTGTATGAATTTGCTGTTCTGCTGATAAAAAAGAATCTGGCGTATGTGGATGACAGCACCAGTGAAGAGATAGCCAAACAAAAAGGAACGCCAACACAGCCCGGGACTGATAGCCCTTTCAGAAGCCGAACGATTGAAGAAAACCTCACATTGTTTACTGACATGCGGGCCGGTAAATACAAAGACGGTGAAAAAGTATTACGGGCTAAAGCAGATATGAGCCATGTAAACATGCATATGCGTGACCCGATCATGTACCGGATCAAACACGCACATCATCACCGTACAGGTGACGCGTGGTGCATTTATCCGATGTATGATTTCGCGCACGGACAAAGCGATGCGATCGAGAATATTACCCACAGTATCTGCACGCTGGAGTTTATTCCACACCGTGAATTGTACGACTGGTTTATAAAGAACCTTGAAATTTATCCTTCACATCAGTACGAGTTTGCACGACTTAACATGACGTACACAGTCATGAGCAAACGTAAACTTCTTCAATTAGTGAATGAAGGTCACGTGAGCGGATGGGATGATCCGCGCATGCCAACGTTAAGTGGTGTTCGAAGAAGAGGATATACACCCAAAAGTATCCGGGAGTTCTGTGATAAAATCGGTGTCGCCAAACGGGAGAATCTGATTGATGTGGGATTGCTGGAATTTTGTGTTCGTGAAGACCTGAACAAAATAGCCCTGAGAAGAATGGTGGTTTTTGATCCCCTGAAAGTGGTGATCACCAATTACCCGGAAGGGAAATCGGAAGTGTTAACCGGAGAAGAGAACCCGGAAGACGCCAATTCAGGAATTCGTGAAATACCTTTTAGCCGGGAGCTTTATATAGAACAAGAGGATTTTATGGAGAATCCTCCTAAAAAATATTTTCGTCTTGCTCCAGGTCAGATGGTACGATTAAAAAGTGCGTACATCATCAAATGTGATGAAGTTATCAAAGATGCAAACGGAAAGGTAACAGAGTTGCGCTGTTCCTATATTCCTGAAAGCAGAAGTGGATCAGATACGTCAGGAATAAATGTGAAGGGTGTTATTCATTGGGTAAGTGCGGCCACCGCAGTACCGATAGAAGTACGATTGTACGACCGTCTCTTCAAAGTTGAGGATCTCGGTGAAGCTGAAGGAGACTTTAAAGATTATTTGAATCCGGAATCGCTGCTGGTAAAGACAAACGTTCTGGCGGAGCCGGCTATTCATAAAGCAAATAAAGATGATCGATATCAGTTTTTGCGCACCGGGTATTTTTGCCTTGATCCGGATTCTACTGCTGACAAACTTATATTCAATCGTACCGTTACCTTACGTGATATGTGGGCGAAGGAAGCGAAAAAGAATTAGTTTAGAGTTTAAGGTTTAAAGTTTAGCCTATTAAACTTCAAACCTTAAACTTTTACCGCAATACAAGAAATTTCCACATTCACATCTTTTGGCAGCCTGCTCACTTCAACCGTTTCACGTGCCGGAGGAGTGAACTGAAAGTACTCACCATAGATGGCGTTCACTTTTGGAAAAGTGTTCATGTCTTTAAGAAAGATGGAGCATTTTACTACATTATTGAAGTCCATTTCCGCGGCTTTCAAAACTTCTTTCAGGTTATACATCACTTGTCGCGTTTCCGCCTCAATGTTTTCTGTGATCAGATTGCCTGTGTTGCGATCAATGGCAATCTGTCCGCTCATAAACAAAGTATTACCGTTTAGTATAGCCTGACTGTATGGGCCAATAGGTTCCGGAGCGTGCTGTGAATAAACAACCGATTTTGACATCTTCGTATGGATTTAACATTTATCTTGAACAGATCAAAAATAGGTGTTCCTCTTCAGTATTGATTAATAGCTTATGGATATTTTGATTGTTGGCGAACAACGGAATTACGATGAGTGTCTTTTGAAATTTGGCCAGGGACATCACTATGTATTAGTGACGGACCACCGGGATGCAATTAAATTCATAGAAAGTCATGATCTCGTTATTGATTTTACCTTGGACGAAGAACCAAACCAAATTGAAATATATGCAACCCGGAATGCCCGGGCACTTATTAATACAGCCAAGATCAGCCTGAGCGCGCTGACTTGCATGATCAACAATAAACTCAAAAGCCGGATTTATGGATTCAATGGACTACCGACTTTCCTCAATCGCTCCATCCTGGAAGCCAGTTTACGTAATCCCACGGATGAAAATGGATTGAGAGATATCTGCACACAGTTAAACACGGAATTTCTTATTGTCGATGACCGCGTAGGAATGGTAACCCCGCGAGTGATATGCATGATTATTAACGAAGCGTATTATACGGTTCATGAAGGAACTGCATCGCGAGAGGATATTGACGTAGCCATGAAAATGGGCACCAACTATCCCTTCGGCCCATTCGAATGGTGCCAACGGATAGGCGTGAAGCATGTATATGAATTGCTCGAAGCGCTGTATGAAGATACACACGATGAACGTTATAAAGTTTGTCCGTTGTTAAAGCAGGAATACCTCAGACAATAAAAAAGCTCCGATGGGAGCTTTTATTTTTTGTATTCGACCTTTGATTATTCAACCGTAACCGATTTTGCCAGGTTACGGGGCTGATCAACATTACATCCCCGCATAACCGCGATATGATAAGAAAGTAATTGCAAGGGTATAACGGAAACCAATGGTGTAAGAGCTTCATGCACCGCAGGAACTTCAATAACAAATTCAGACATATTAGGAATCTGATCATCACCTTCGGTAACTACGGAAATGACACGTCCTTTTCTTGCCTTTACTTCCTGAATGTTTGAAACCACTTTTTCGTATGAACTGTCACGGGTAGCAATAAACACAACCGGCATTTCTTCATCGATCAGCGCTATCGGTCCGTGCTTCATCTCAGCTGCAGGATAACCTTCTGCATGGATGTAAGAAATTTCTTTCAGCTTCAGCGCACCTTCCAGCGCTACCGGGAAATTGTAACCACGACCTAAATAGATAAAGTTTCGGGCATCTTTAAAAGTAGCGGCAATCTCCTGGATCTGATCATTCAGTTGAAGTGCCTTCTCAACTTTAGCCGGGATATTCTCCATCTCAATCAAAAGCTCATGCAGCTTTTGTTCAGTGATTGTTCCTTTACGCTGTGCCACAATTAACGCAATCATATTCAGTACAGTTAACTGGGCGGTAAACGCTTTTGTACTGGCCACACCAATCTCGGGGCCAGCGTGAGTATAAGCTCCAGCATGCGTTGCCCGTGGAATAGATGACCCCACAACGTTACACACACCAAAGATGATTGCACCTTTAGCCTTGGCCAGTTCTATAGCAGCTAATGTGTCAGCTGTTTCTCCCGACTGTGAAATGGCAATAACTACGTCACCTTCGCGAATTACCGGATTACGGTAACGAAACTCGGAAGCATATTCTACTTCAACCGGTATGCGGCAAAATTCCTCAAAGAAGTATTCAGCAACCAGGCCGGCATGCCATGAAGTACCGCAGGCCACAATCAGAATACGGTCTGCATTCACCAGCTTGTTTACATATTCGCGCAAACCTCCCAATACCAATCGTCCGGATGATGAATCAAGACGGCCGCGTAAACAATCATTGATGGAGCGGGGTTGTTCGAAAATTTCTTTTAACATGAAATGTTCGAATCCACCTTTTTCAATGGCCTCCAGTTCCAGATCAATGGTTTGTATGTAAGGTGTAAGCGGAAGCTTGCTCGTATTGGTGATACTTAATTTATTGTCGCGGATTACGGCAATTTCCTGATCGTTGAGGTAAACAACTTCGTTAGTGTATTCAATGATTGGTGTCGCGTCTGATGCGAGGAAAAATTCATCTTTACCCACACCTACCACAAGAGGGCTTCCCTTGCGTGCTGCCACCAGCAGATCAGGATCTTCCAGTGACATCACCACGATGGCATAAGCACCCACAACTTTGGTAAGTGCCAGTCTAACGGCTTCTTCCAGCGAGCACTTTTCATTTTCCTTAATATCTTCAATGAAATGAATGAAGACTTCGGTATCGGTATCGCTGAGGAAGGTGTGTCCTTTGCGGATAAGCTCCTTCTTTAACGAGCTGTAATTCTCAATGATGCCATTGTGAATGATGGCTAGTTTAGCTGTCGCTGAATAATGCGGGTGAGCATTACGGTCGTTGGGTTCGCCATGCGTTGCCCATCGTGTATGACCAATACCAATGTGGCTGCTCAGATTTTTTCCCTTGAGGTATTCTTCAAGTTCAGTGACCTTCCCCTTCTTTTTATAGATGTTGAGCCCGCCATTCAGCAGGGCTATTCCAGCGCTGTCATAACCTCGGTACTCAAGTCTTTTGAGACCCTTAATGATTACTTCATGGGCCTGCCTGTGTCCAACGTAAGCAACAATTCCACACATAGGCTACTGATTTTGGGTTATAGTCGGAATGGTATAATAAACTCTCAATCGAATATTGTCTTTGTTGAATGATACACGATTCACCGATTTGCCATTGATATGACGTCCATAAACCGGTTGAGAAGTTCTTGAACCAGGAGAATAGGGTATCAGCACAGCGGTGGTATACAGGGTTTCTTCTTCCTCGGAAAGAGAAAGGGCGTGTAATTTCTGAAAGAAAAGACTGGCTTTACCTTTATAATCCCTGGTATCATCGTCATAAAGCAATGTCAGGAATCCACCTGCATCATCAACGATATTAAAGGTGCTGTCAAACGGTATACCCGATGTAAAGGTAAATGAATTGGCATTGTCATAATTGACGAAGCCGGTGTATGCGCTCAGGTCTTCAGCATCCTTGCGGTACGCAGAACTCTTTCCCGGATGTGTTAGTTTTTTTGGCCGGTTGTTTTCTTTGATCAGTTTTACAAGCAAACCCTGTGGAGGATTGAAGTGCTGAGGATTGTCAGTGTTGTCAATGATAAATTCAGCTGAGTTGATCGCCAATCGTGGAATGGATTGAAGGGAATCCAGGAATGCCGAGAAATCAATTTTAGTAACTACTCCTGTGCCGGCCTGGATGTATCGCTTCAATGAGGATTCATCTTCTTCGTAGTAATTAAGTCCGGCTAAATCCGTTCCGGTTCTGTCGGTCTCAATTTTATTGAAGCTTATAAACCCGGACGAACGATTCAGATTGAAATCCAATACTAAGCTATCCGTCTTAATCGTGTTTTTGATTATCCTTTTAACGTGGTAGTGAAGTCTTAAATAGGTAGAATCGTGAATCGGATTGATACCGATAATTTTATCAGATCCCTCTTCAGCTACAATGGCTAATCCTGGGAACAATGTAGTGAAGATGCTGAGGTCTGTAAACGTAGAGTCTTTCTGAGACGCACGATCAAATAACCGTTCAGCAAACTCACTGTCCAGCTTCATGTTCAGGTAAAACGCCTTGTTTATGTCGTTGAGATCTGCCAGATTAGCCTTAATCTCACCGGAGCATAGCGCTGAAGCATTATAGGTTACTTCTGAATTAGTGAAATATTCTTTTTGCCTATAGTATGTTGACTCAACCGGCTTTTGCTGCCCTCCAACATTCCCCGGAATAGTAACTTCCGTGTTATACTCAAGCGGATCCGCAATCTCATAGACATTGATCTTTTGCGTGGTTGATGCAGTTGTGCCGTAGGCATAGCCATACCCCACGCGTAAACGTAAATAGGCCGAATCAAACACAAGTGTAAGACTGTCTCCAAGGTTGCCGGCAAGTGATCCGTCCGGAACAAACTGTGTATAAGACGATGCCGTGACGTCTCCGAACACCGGGTCACTATAATGGCCTACGAGTAAACGGGCCAGATCATTGGTAGTATAGAAATTGGTTGTCCGGATAGAATCATACAGCATGTTGCTGCTCTTCACCGGAATGTCTATGAATGAAAGTTCGTATTTGGAGTCTGGATTTGGATATCCTAGGTAACTGGTTTCTTCTTCACACGAAAAAAAAAATAAGGCAACTGCAAATGCCAGTTGCCCTACGCGCTTATCCCACAAGTTCATTATATAAGTTATAGTAAGATTCTGTGTAGTTTTCTTCTTTGATAGTTTCTACTTTCTTTTCCTTGATCTTCTTGAATAAGCCTTCAAGTTTTTTGGTTTCTCCGGCTGCGATAACGGCATCAGAGAATTCCACACCCAACTTGATAAAGCCTTCGAAGTCTGCTGTCTTTAAATTGCCCAGCATGTTATCTTCAATGTCCATCATCTTCACTTTATCCATGATATCGCCTTTGAATTTGTGTGTGAAGGCGTTGTTATAGATCGTGAAAACTGTTTTGGTGTTCTTGAACAGTGGATCATTCTTGTATGTTGTTTTCAGGTACAGCGGAATGAAACTGGTGATCCAGTCATTGCAATGCACCACATCAGGAGCCCATCCTAATTTGCGGACGGTTTCGATCACACCTTTACAAAAGAAAATAGCGCGTTCGTCATTGTCTTCGTAGAAGCGATTCTCTTTATCATGGAACACAGACTTACGATGGAAGTAATCTTCGTTATCGATAAAGTATACCTGAAGCTTAGCATTCGGAATAGAGGCTACTTTAATGATCAAAGGCTTCTCTTCGTCACCCACGGCAATATTTATCCCTGAAAGCCTTACTACTTCATGTAACCTGTTCTTGCGTTCGTTGATAATCCCGAAACGCGGCACCAGAATCCGGATCTCCATACCCTTTTCCTGCATCGCCTGCGGAAGTTTGCGAACAAAGTCCGCTACATCTGAAGTCTGCAGAAAAGGATTTATCTCGCTGGCTACATAAAGAATTCGGAGTTTTGACATATTGATTGAATTTAAAGTAGAACGGAAAATTGAGCCACAAAAGTACAAATAATTACCCCCCTTATCAACTTAATTTCGGTTTTCCCTATATATTTGCCCCCCTTTGCCAGAACGGCCTAAAATGGAGATTTTCAAGCAAATAGCCCCATTAAAAGCCCACTTACTAACCCTGAAACGGATGGGTAAATCCATTGGGTTGGTACCTACCATGGGAGCATTACATCCAGGGCATTTAACCCTGATAGAAGCGTCCAAAAAACAGAATCAGGTAACAGTTTGTTCCATTTTTGTCAATCCTACACAGTTCAATAATTCTTCTGATTTACAGAAATACCCCCGTACCCTGGATAAAGACACTTTACTGCTCGAAAAAGTTGAATGCGATGTGGTTTTTTGTCCGGATAGCCATGAAATGTACCCTGAATCATCTCTTTTGAAGTTTGACTTCGGGCATTTGGATAAAGTGATGGAAGGCAAATTCAGGCCGGGCCACTTCAGTGGGGTAGGCCTTGTCGTGTCAAAGTTCTTTAACATCATCGAACCGGATAACGCGTACTTCGGCCAGAAAGACTGGCAGCAATTTGCTGTGATCCGGCAGTTGGTGCAAGAGTTGAATTTCAAGTTGACATTGCATAGCGTTCCGATTGCGCGTGAACCGGATGGCCTGGCTATGTCATCGCGGAATCTCCGTCTGAGCGGAGATCAACGAACCAACGCAATTTCATTTTACCAGGCTCTTCTTTTAGCGAAGAAAAATCTGAATAATGGCATGTCAATCAAAGACGTTAAACAACTGGTGTCAGCAAAAATTGAAGAGTATCCTGGAATCACACTCGAATATTTTGAAGTAGCGGATAGCAAAAACTTAAATCTGCTGGAACGTGTTAAAGACTCTGATCAACCCATTATGTGCATTGCCGGATTTGCTGGCGATGTAAGGTTGATTGATAATATGTTTTTGGATTAGGATAGTTTTGACTCAAATTTGCACCAGCAACCAGTTAAATTTTCAACGCCTTGAGAATTGAAATATTAAAGTCCAAGATTCATCGCGCCAGGATCACACAGGCAGAACTTCACTATGTGGGAAGTATTGCTATTGATGAAGACCTGATGGATGCGGCTAACCTGATTGAGGGAGAAAAGGTGACCGTTGTCAATATCAACAATGGTGAGCGCCTTGAAACATATGTCATCAAAGGCGACCGTGGAACAGGAATGGTTTGTCTTAATGGCCCGGCTGCACGTAAAGCACAGGTAGGTGATATTGTGATCATCATCTCCTATGCGTCTATGAAATTCGAGAAGGCAAAGGAGTTCAAGCCAACCATTATTTTTCCAACTCCGGATAATAAACTACCTTAACGCAGTTTAGGAATTTTTAATCTGCCCAAATCAATCTTACGGAGTGTCTTCCCGCATCAAAGCATCGCTTCAGTATATCATTATTCTCGCGATTACCGGATTGTTGATCTGGTTTTCACTTCGTGGAATTGAAGCCGGTGAGGGTGAAGATAAATGGGATTACCTCATGCGCACATGGGAATCCGCTGATAAAGGATGGCTGCTCATTATGGCAGGCATTGCATTGATCAGTCACCTGGTGCGGGCGCAACGCTGGCGGATGCTTATGGAACCCGTTGGATATTCCGTGAAACTCAGTCACAGTTTTTATTCCCTTATGGTTGGCTATCTGATTAACCTGGTGATACCTCGTGGAGGAGAAGTCTCCCGCTGTTACAATTTGTACAAGCTGGAAAAAACCCCGGTTGATATGTCGTTCGGAACCGTGGTGGTGGAACGTATCGTTGATCTGATCTGTCTGGCTTCGCTCATTTGTATTTCATTTCTGCTGGAATCACAAAAGCTGTTCGCCTTTATCGACACACTTAATGTAAACGCATCAGGTTCTTCATCAAAATTTTCCCTGCTCCTCTATCTGCTTGTCGTTGTGCTCGCAGGAGGTGTTGTTTTATGGTTGATTTTCCGAAAGAATGAACGGCTCCGGAATTTCATTCTGAAAACCTGGATGGGTTTTCGTTCAGGATTTCTTTCTGTTTTTCAGCTGAAAAATAAATCCCTATTTATTTTCTATTCATTGCTGATCTGGTTTCTGTATTTTCTAATGAGTTATGCTGTGATCCGCGCCTTTCCCTCTACGGAAACGCTGGGCTTCAGCGCTGTGCTTAGTCTGTTTGCGATCGGGGCGATTGCCATGGCAGCTCCACTTCCGGGCGGAACCGGTTCTTATCACGTGCTTGTTCCCCAAGGTCTGGTCTTTCTTTACCAGGTACAACGCAGCGATGCAGTTGCCTTTACCTTTATATTCCATGGCTGGCAGACATTGATCATGATTGTAGGTGGGGCCATTTCCCTGTTGATTACCTCCTACCTGGCTCGCAAAAAGGCAGCGCTGTCAAATAATGGACATTGAGGATTGTTATCCGCAACATTCGTCTGTCATTTCAGGCAACGGATTTACAATTCCAGTTTGTATTTGTGGCAGAGATGAAGAAAACCGTTGCGATGTTTTGTAAAATATGTCTTTTTGACAGCCAAAAGGATTTGGCGCAAACCTTGATTATCAGCATCTTCAAACAAACAACTATAGAACTATTATGGGAGCTTTAATTATTGGTCTTTTCTTCATGGCAATTGGCTGGATGGTGAGTGCCCGGTTGAAAAGCAAATTCAAGGAATACTCACAGATCCACCTGACGCGCGATCTTACCGGTGCAGATGTTGCCCGGTTGATGCTCGCTGACAATGGCATAAATGACGTAAAGGTTATTAGTGTAGAAGGCGAATTGAGCGATCACTATAACCCCGCTACTAAAACCGTAAACTTAAGCCAGGCCGTGTATCACGGACGGAATGCAGCTGCCACTGCGGTTGCTGCGCACGAATGTGGTCACGCAGTACAGCATGCCAAAGCCTACAGCATGCTTGAGTTTCGTTCAGCGATGGTCCCTATTCAAAACGTAAGTGCCAAGGTGATAAACTTCCTGTTTATGATCATGATGTTTGGTGCGTTCACCGCATCCAGCATATTGCCTATGCAGACTGCGTTGCTGATCATCATAGCGTGTTATGGTGTGTTCACCTTGTTTGCCTTCATTACGTTGCCGGTAGAATTTGATGCCAGTAAACGTGCGTTGGCCTGGGTTCAGTCACGTGGCATTGTTAATTCCAGTGAATATCATATGGCAAAAGATGCATTGAAGTGGGCAGCCATGACGTATGTTGTAGCTGCGATCGGTGCACTTACTACATTGGTTTACTATGTCATGATGTTCCTT
This sequence comes from Ohtaekwangia sp., assembly GCA_036503775.1. GTDB lineage: Bacteria > Bacteroidota > Bacteroidia > Cytophagales > Cyclobacteriaceae > Ohtaekwangia. The sequence continues at coordinate 1,051 of DASXWH010000082.1, read as the reverse complement.
GGTAACCGGGAAGATTAAATGCGCTGCATGGCAGTCAAAAATATTGGCGGCTGACAGCGGACAATTCTATTCAGAAATATAATATTGCAGGCCTGAGAGAGTTTCTCAGGCTTGTTTGTTTTTATGCCGTACACGAACGACCTAACCGATATTAACCTATGAATTTTCAACTCACCGAAGAACACGTATCCGTTCAGCAGGCTGCACGCGATTTTGCACAATCGGAATTATTACCCGGTGTTATCGAACGTGACACTCACCAGAAATTTCCGGCCGAACAAGTCAGGAAGATGGGTGAACTCGGTTTTATGGGAATGATGGTAGATCCGAAATACAACGGTGGAGGGATGGATACGATCTCCTATGTACTGGCGATGGAAGAGATCTCCAAGATCGATGCCTCTGCTTCTGTTTGTATGTCGGTAAACAATTCCCTGGTGTGCTGGGGACTTGAGAAATTCGGAACGGAAGAACAAAAAGAAAAGTACCTGAAGAGACTGGCACTCGGTGAAGCTATAGGTGCGTTTTGCTTATCTGAACCGGAAGCCGGATCGGATGCCACCAGTCAGCGTACTACGGCAGAAGACAAAGGTGATCATTACCTGCTGAACGGAACCAAAAACTGGATCACGAATGGTAACAGCGCCAGTATATACATTGTCATTGCACAGACCGATGCCGTAAAGAAACATAAAGGCATTAATGCGTTGATTGTTGAGAAGGGGATGCCTGGTTTTGTGGTGGGTAAGAAAGAAGACAAGATGGGTATTCGCGGATCAGATACACATTCATTGATGTTCACCGATGTGAAGGTGCCGAAAGCCAATCGCATGGGTGAGGATGGTTTTGGGTTTACATTCGCGATGACCACCCTGAATGGCGGACGCATCGGTATTGCCTCTCAGGCGTTGGGTATTGCTGCCGGTGCTTATGAACTTGCACTGAAGTATGCCAAGGAAAGAAAAGCATTTGGCAAAACGTTATCCGATCATCAGGCTATTCAATTCAAGCTGGCCGATATGGCCACCAAAATCGATGCAGCCCGCTTACT
>DASXWH010000081.1:0-24645 GCA_036503775.1 Ohtaekwangia sp. | reverse complement strand
GAGCATCAGGAATGTTTCCCCAGCCGGAGAGGTGTTCTTCAATGGCGTGCATACGTAAAGTTCTATAGACCTGCGAAAATACGGAAATGTTGGTTCTCACGGAAAAACACGGATTCATGGAATTGATATGTGCCTTTCCGTGAATTCTGTGAGAAACAAAAAAGGCTCCCGTTTCCGGAAGCCTTTCGCTTATTTTATAGTAGAGAAATCGAAGGAAGTCTCTAAAAACTTCGTGTTGAATTTTCCGGAGCGGAATGCTGCGTTATCCATCAAGGCGAGGTGGAAGGGAATAGTTGTCTTTACACCTTCAATGACGAATTCACTCAGGGCTCGTTTCATCCGGGTAATTACTTCTTCGCGTGACTGCCCGCTTACAATAAGCTTGGCGATCATGGAATCGTAATTGGGAGGAATAGTATACCCGGCATACACATGGCTGTCGATACGAACACCGTGTCCGCCCGGCATATGAAGATTGGTGATCTTTCCGGGCGAAGGGCGAAATCCGTTAGCCGGATCTTCTGCATTAATACGGCATTCCATGGCAAACAAATTCGGGAAGTAGTTACGTCCGGAAATAGGTACTCCGGCAGCGACTTTGATCTGTTCCTTGATCAGGTCATAATCGGTTACTTCTTCCGTGATCGGGTGCTCTACCTGTATACGGGTGTTCATTTCCATGAAATAGAAATCACCGTGCTTGTCCACCAGGAATTCAATTGTACCTACACCCTCATAGTTGATGGCTTTGGCCCCTTTAATGGCGGCTTCACCCATGCGCTCACGAAGTTGCTGATTGACTATAGGCGATGGTGTTTCTTCCACCAGCTTCTGGTGCCTGCGCTGGATAGAGCAATCACGTTCAGAAAGGTGACAGGCTTTTCCATACTGATCACCTACCAGCTGAATTTCAATATGGCGCGGTTCTTCTATAAATTTTTCGAGGTATAATCCATCATTACCGAATGCAGCAGAGGCTTCGCGTTTGGCGTCATCCCACGCTTTCTTGAATTCAGATTCATCGTTAATGATGCGCATGCCTTTTCCACCACCACCCGCAGTGGCCTTGACGATCACGGGATACTTGATCTCCTTGGCGAGTTTCATGCCTTCTTCAACGGAAGAAAGTAATCCGTCAGATCCGGGAATTACCGGAACCCCGGCTTTCTTCATGGTGTCCTTGGCGGTGGATTTATCACCCATGGATTCAATCATGGCCGGAGAGGGGCCGATAAATTTGATCCCGTATTCATGGCAAATAGCAGAGAACTCAGCGCGTTCTGACAGGAAACCATAACCCGGATGGATGGCATCCGCATTGGTGATCTCCGCTGCCGAGATAATGCGTGGAATATTTAAGTAGGATTCTTTGCTGGGGGCGCCACCGATACATACCGCTTCATCTGCGAAACGTACGTGGAGGCTTTCGCGATCGGCAGTCGAGTAAACCGCTACGGTTTTAATATCCATCTCTTTGCAGGTACGGATAATGCGCAACGCGATTTCACCACGATTCGCAATAAGTATTTTCTTAAACATAATAGTTTAATGTTTAAGGTCTAAAGTCTAAAGTTCAAGGCTGTATCCAACTTTAAACTTTAAACCTTAGAACCTGTAACTAAGATTAATCGGGTTCTACTACAAAAAGTACCTGGTCGTATTCTACCGGAGTTGCATTTTCTACCGGAGCCTTTACTACCGTTCCGGAGAATTCGGATTCGATTTCATTGAAAAGCTTCATGGCTTCAATGATACATACAGTCTGGCCTTTAGAGATCTTATCGCCAACGGAAACGAAGGGAGGTGTATCCGGATTAGAAGAGCGATAGAATGTTCCGATCATCGGTGATTTGATCTCAATGGTTTTCTTACCCGATGGAGTTGCTTCCGTGGTCGAAGCTTTTTCAGCCTTGGGTTGTGCTACTGCAGCAACCTGTTGAACAGGTGTGGCAACCGGTGCTGTAGCAACCGTTGTAGCTACCGGGCTTGATTTGAATATTTTCTGATCAGGTTCACGCTTAACGTGAAGTTTAAGTTCTTTCGTTTCAATGTTCACCTCGTTCAGCCCAGACTTGGAGATGAAATCAATAAGGTCTCTGATTTCTGTGGTTTTCATTTCAGCTTGGTTTGTGGATGAGGACTCGGATACCGTGCGGGAAGGTTTAGCTTCCTTTTTTGCCGGTGATTTTGACGATTGAGATTTGCTCATACGGTTTGGTTTATTCCTTTACGCGTTCAACGTATTCACCGGAGCGCGTATCGATTTTAACTTTCTCGCCTGTGTTAATGAAAAGCGGCACACGTACTTCAGCTCCATTTTCAAGGGTAGCCGGCTTCAACGTACGCGTGGCTGTATCACCAGCGATACCCGGTTCAGTGTATTGAATTTCCATGACTACGTGAGCTGGTGCTTCGGCCGTGATGGCGCGTTCTCCATCTTCAAAAGCTATGAGCAGGGTAACGCCTTCCTTGATATAATTTACAGCATCACCCAGTAACTCTTTATCCAGGTAGATCTGATCATAGGTAATGTTATCCATGCACACCAGACTGTCACCATCGGCATACAGGTATTGATATTCTTTTGTTTCGACACGAAGTATCTCAACTTCTTCACCTGGACGGAAACGGTTTTCGGCAACTTTGCCATTTCTAACGTTTCTCATTTTGATCTGATAGAATGCGCGCAGGTTCCCCGGGGTGCGGTGTTGCATTTCCTCAACTTGTACTATCTCACCATTGTAGCGCAAGAAGTTCCCTTTACTCAGATCTGATACAGTTGCCATAAAAAATTAGGTCATTAAGTTACAAATGAATTAAATAAATGCAATTCCAGATTTCAGGTTCCAAATTCCAGATTGGCTTGAATCAATTTGAAATTTGGAACGTGGAATTTGAAATTAGTTACTATTGTATGCCCATTTAACATACACGGCACCCCACGTAAACCCACCACCAAAGGCAGCCAGGATGAGGTTATCGCCTTTTTTCAGTCTCTTTTCATAATCCCACAACAGTAGTGGGATTGTTCCGGCTGTAGTATTGCCGTAGCGTTCGATGTTCATCATTACCTTTTCATCGGTGATGCCCACGCGAGAAGCTGTAGCGTCTATGATTCGTTTGTTTGCCTGGTGCGGTACAAGCCAGGTGATGTTGTCTGCATTCAGGTTGTTGCGTTGCGTAATCTGCGCGGATACATCAGCCATGTTAGTCACAGCAAATTTAAATACAGCAGAACCCTCCTGATAGACGAAATGCTGACGTTTCTCTACAGTTTCGCGGCTTGCCGGCATCCGGCTTCCGCCTGCTTTCATATGAAGGTAAGTTTCTCCGGCACCATCGCTTTTCAGGATGGAGTCCATAACCCCTACATCTTCTGTAGTTGGTTCAAGTAAAACACAGCCAGCACCATCACCAAAGATGATACAGGTAGTGCGGTCTGTGTAGTCCATAATAGCAGACATCTTGTCTCCACCGATCACAACTACTTTCTTATACATGCCTGACTGAATGAATCCGGCACCGGTTGTCAGTGCATAAATAAAACCCGAGCACGCTGCACCCATATCAAAGCTGAACGCGTTCGTGGCGCCTACTGCGGAAGCCACGATGTTAGCGGTTGCCGGGAAGGTCATATCGGCTGTGACAGTCGCGAAGATCACGCAGTCAATTTCTTTGGGATCGATTTTAGTTTTTGCCAGCATGTCTTTCACCGCGGCAATTCCTAAAACTGATACGCCCTGATTTTCACCTTTCAGAATTCGTCTTTCCTTAATACCTGTGCGGGTGGTGATCCACTCATCTGTGGTTTCCACCATCGTTTCAAGTTCCTGGTTGGTAAGAATGTAATCCGGAACATATCCTCCAACTCCGGTAATGGCTGCTCTGAGTTTTGTCATACAGTTTTTTAGTTCAGCTACGGTTGTCAGCCCTGGCAACCACAAAAAATAAAAGCCCGATGGTTTACATCGAGCGTTGAGATTCTACCTTCCGTACCTCGCGATACGTATTGTATGGTTGTCTTTTCCGATGAAGACGTTTGACGTCATCACTTCAGTAACCTGAATTTCGGAAATGACGAAGTTCATGTTAATCAGGCGAGAACTTCTTTCTCCATCACCACCTTACCATTGAAGTAAAGTTTTCCTTCGTGCCAGAAGGCGCGGTGCGGCAGGTGATTTTCACCTGTAGTAGGACATACCGCTAATTGCTTGGCAGTAGCTTTATAGTGTGTCCTTCTTTTATCTCTCCGTGTTTTCGAGGTTTTTCGTTTCGGATTTGGCATAGCTAAAACAGTTTATTTTAATTTCTTCAAAATATTCCAGCGAGGATCAATTTCATCATCATCACCCTTGTCTGAGTCTTTATCAGTTTCCGAGGAGTAGACGATCTTACCTTCTTCATCTTCATCTTCCGCTTCTTCCTGAAAGCGGGGATGGAGTTTTTTCATCGGTATGGCCAGTGCCAGGAACTCATATATATATTGACCGAGTTCAAGGGTGGCCGTGTCGCGATGGATCATTACAATCTCATCACTCATCTCCTGGTCAGTGTCTCCAAACTTGAAAACAATCCCGTGATGGCTTTCAATCGGAAAATCAAAGGTGTCAAGACTTCGGTCACAAACCAGTACTGCCTTGCCTTTGATCGTAAAATCAGCTTCAATGAACGTTTCGTGCTTATTGAGCGCAACATTGACGTGGAAAGAACCTTCTGATAAAAGGTCGGTTCCATATTCCCTGAAGAACGCGTTCCCGATTTCATATTCAAAATCATGAACTTTGTTGCTCAGGCCAACAATATTGACCCCGTAAGCCCCCAAAACATTACCCTAATGGGCTTTTAAAAATTAGTCGGCAAATTTATGAGAATTAATGAGAATACGCACCACCTGATTGCAGATTTTGGCGGTTTTTACCTCTAAGGTGTAATGTAAGTCAATCTGTTTCAGCGTGATAGATCGCAGACAGGTCTGCCTAAATGAACTCTTTTACAGCTATTTCCTTGAATTCTTCACGGCTTTTCTGGCCGTAGTTCTCAACGAAATAGTCGATTACGCCTTTTTTGAACCCCAGCTTGATCGCGATGTTCTTGCTGAAGATGATCTCACTTTCAAAAACATTCTGGTCAACAAACACCAATTCAATGCTGGACATGAGGTATTCAAATTTCTGATCCAGGGAAAGAGCCCCCAATGAGTCGATGGGTTCAGGATTCCGGATCAGGTCCATTACCACCTCTTCCGGGAACTTACGATCACGAGCTATTTTGAAGATCATTTCACGCTCAATTTTGGCGAAATGTTTATCGGCCTCAGCCAGTTGAATAAGTACGTTCAGTTGCTTTTTAGTGACAATATCCATCTCAACCAATACTTGAATATCAAATATAGCCAATAATAAGAATTTTAAAGGGGGTGCCGGCCAAATGGTAAAAGGCCAACCTAAGTAAGCTTATTTTTCTGTGGGCGGTTCCATCCTGTGTTTGGCTATGTCAAGCGCGCGGTAGATAGCCTCACGTAAGGAACTTTCATCCGCTTGATTTTTTCCAGCCAGACCATACGCTGTTCCATGATCCGGTGAGGTTCTTACTACCGGTAGTCCGGCCGTGAAATTAACCCCATTCTCAAAGGAAATGGATTTAAACGGGGCAAGTCCCTGATCATGATACATAGCCAGAACGCCATCATACTTTGAATACTGGCCGCTGGCAAAGAAACCATCAGCCGGGAATGGCCCGAATACCAGTTTCCCTTTATTACGGTACTCAGCAATCAAAGGCTTGATGATCTGTTCTTCTTCCTGACCCACCAGGCCGCCATCACCCGCATGAGGGTTTAAGCCCAGTATCGCTATGCGGGGCTTGTTCACGCCAAAGTCTTTGCGGAGTGATTGCTCCATGACTTTCAGCTTGGATTCTATCTTCTCTTTTGTAATTGCTGCGGCCACCTCTTTAATCGGGAGATGTTCTGTAACCAGCCCTACCTTTAGTGAGTCGCTTACCAGAAACATCAGGCTTTCAGATGCGCCAAAGTATTTGGTAAGGTATTCTGTGTGACCTGTGAACGGAAATTCTTCACTGTGAATAGAGTGTTTATCGATGGGCGCTGTAACGAGTGCATCAATTACGCCTTCCTTAAGTTCCTCACATGCCTGCTTCAATGCCTGAAAGGATGCCCTGCCTGATTCTTTTGAAGCTTTACCTGGATTGACCTCTATATTATCTTCCCAGCAGTTGACAACATTAATACTCTTGGGAGCAAACTGACCTTTACCCCGAACCTGGGAATAATTGAATTCCTCATTGTTCATGAGTTTTTTATAAAAGGAGATCGCTTTCGTTGATCCGTAAACAACCGGAGTGATGCTGTTCAGTAAACGGTTGTCTGAAAGTGCCTTTATGATCACCTCGGGTCCGATACCATTCATGTCTCCGAGTGTAATTCCGATCCGTGGTTTTTGATGTGGGGTCATTGATGTTGTATTGATTCCTATGCGATTTAGTAAAAAAGTCCCGGAGTCAGTTCAAGGTTTAAAGTCTAAAGTTTAAAGTTGGTGCCTTTCTGTAAACTTTAAAACCTTGAACTTCTGGACAATCATACAATTCGTACTTTTAAGTCCAGATGAAAAAACATAAACCGGGAGCATCAGACAAGGTTAGGCCGAAGAAGTTTTTAGGACAACATTTTCTGCACGATCAGAGCATTGCCCAGCGAATTGTAGAATCACTGAAACTGGAAGGTGACAAACATCCTGTGCTGGAGATTGGTCCCGGCATGGGTGTACTGACCAGATTCCTGGTAACGAATCCATCGATAGACCTTAAACTTATTGAACTTGACCGCGAGTCGGTGGCCTACCTCCACAAGCATTACCCCATGTTACAGGATCGGATCATTGAAGGAGATTTCCTGCGGTTTGATCTGGATAAGATATTCTCTGAAACCTTTCACATCATCGGGAATTTCCCCTATAACATCTCTTCACAGATATTCTTTAAAGTACTGGAACACCGCGACCGCGTAGACCAAGTGGTTTGTATGCTGCAGAAGGAAGTAGCGGATCGTATCGCGGAAAAACACGGGAGTAAAACCTACGGTATCCTGAGTGTGCTGCTACAGGCTTATTATGATATTGAGTTCCTGTTCAAGGTGCCACCCGGTGTGTTCACTCCTCCGCCCAAGGTTATGTCTGGGGTTATTCGTTTGAAACGAAACGGTGTTACCAAACTCAATTGTGATGAGAAGTTATTTGTACAGGTAGTGAAGCAAGGATTCAATAACCGGAGGAAGACCTTGCGCAACGCACTAAAAAATCTAACTTTGGCAGCTGAAATTTCAGTTTTAAAAATCATGGATAAACGTGCTGAACAACTTTCGGTAGATGAGTTTATTCACCTTACACAATTAATCGGAGAAAGTCGTGGAGGAAAAACAGGCACTTGAGTTTGAACTGACCAAAGAGTTCCGCGATCGCTTTCAGCAAGCGCTTGACGAACGGGACGATCAGTTCATTCGCAAAATCCTGGAAGATGTTGAGGCCGCAGATATCACCGCCCTGCTTCACGAGTTCAATACGGAGGAATCCAAATATGTCATGGATCTCCTTTCCCTGGAACTTCAATCCGAAATCATCCGGGATCTGGATTCCGATACGCGAAAGAGTTTCCTGAAAATTTACGAACCCGCAGCGATTACCATTTTCCTCAACCAGCTGGCATCTGACGATGCTGCCGATATTCTCAATGAACTTCCGGTTAAAGAACGCGAAGAGGTGCTTTCCGGCCTTGATACAGAGCTGAAGGTACAGGTAACGGAACTGTTGCGTTACGAATCCAACGTTGCCGGTGGTTTGATGGCCAAGGAATTAATCAAAGCACAGTTCGACTGGACAGTAGTGCAGTGTGTTGAAGAAATCCGGAAACAGGCTGAGAACGTATCGAAGTTTTATGCGGTATATGTAGTAGATGCTACCGATAAGCTTTTGGGGAAGGTCGCCCTTCAGGACCTGATCATTTCAGATGCCCGGAAAAGAGTAGCCGATATATATGAACAGGATATAGTTTGTGTTGAAACCTATCTCGAAGATTGGGAAGTGGCCGAGATCATGAAGAAATATGATCTGGAATCTGTTCCGGTGATCAATGTTCAGGGGCAACTGGTAGGCCGTATTACCATCGATGATGTGGTGGATGTAATCACCGAACAGGCTGAAGAGGAACGTCAGATCATGTCTGGTATCAGCGAAGACGTTGAGGAAGATGACAGCGTGTGGCGCAATACCCGTGCGCGTTTACCGTGGCTGCTCATCGGTATTTTCGGTGGATTGATGAACGCTAAATTCATGGGCTTGTTTGAAGCTGAACTGGCCCGCGTTACCGCTATTGCTTTTTTCACTCCGCTCATACAGGCAACCGGTGGAAATGTTGGCATTCAATCTTCATCGCTAATCGTTCAAAGTTTGGCCAATCCGGATTTCGTAGACGAAGGTTTGTGGAAGCGTTTGATAAAGGTATTTTTTGTAGCCATACTTAATGGTGTGTTTTTATCCGTTCTGGTCTTTGGCGCGAATGTGCTCTTGTTCCAGGAATACTTGTTATCCAGTGTCGTTTCGCTGGCGTTGTTCAGCGTAGTTCTGTTTGCTTCCTTCATTGGAACGATAACACCCTTGTTTTTGAACCGGTTCGGTTTCAATCCGGCACTGGCTTCGGGCCCTTTTATTACCACGATCAATGATCTCTTAGGTCTCACGGTATATTTCTTCACTGTTCATCTTATTCTGTAATGGCCGCTCCGGTTTGTTTGATAATTGACTCCATGCATGAAAGTATTTTCAGCATGCTGAAAGAAATTGGTTGGGAAGTTGCCTACAAACCCACCATTACCCGTGAAGAGATCAAAGCTACGCATGTCGGTTATGATGGTTTGATCGTTCGAAGCAAGACGGTAATTGATGCTGATTTACTCGGGGAAAATCCCACGGTAAAATTTATCGGCAGGGCAGGAGCCGGAGTAGATAACCTTGATCTTTCTTACCTTCAGAAAAAGAAGATTGCTGTTCTGCACGCCTCCGAAGGCAATCGTGATGCTGTAGGTGAGTATACGGTTGGCGCACTTTTAAGTCTTCTTCGGAATCTGCCCAAAGCCGATCAGGAAGTACGGGAGATGGTGTGGGACCGGGAAGGAAACCGGGGAGAAGAACTCATGGATAAAACCGTTGGCATCATCGGTTATGGCAACATGGGGCAATCTTTCGCGAAACGGATCTCCGGTTTTGGATGTAATGTTTTGGCATATGATAAGTATAAAACCAATTTTTCAGATCAATATGTACGCGAGGTTTCCATCGCAGATATTTTTAAAGAGGCGGATATCTTAAGTCTGCATATTCCACTGACTCCGGAAACCCGGATGATGGTTAATCGCGAGTACCTGAATCACTTTAAACGGAAAATAATTCTTGTTAACACAGCCCGCGGAGAGATTGTCGCTTTATCTGATTTGGTTGAAGCGTTAAAATCCAAACAGGTTCGTGGTGTTGCGCTGGATGTTCTTGAAAATGAAAAACTGGATAAGCTGACAGCAGCTCAGGCAGAGTCCTTCCAATATTTAAGTAAACAGACGAATGTAATATTCACCCCACACATTGCCGGTTGGACCTTTGAGTCGCATATAAAAATTAATGTAGCTTTGGTAACTAAAATCAACGCGCTGGCATTGGCGCGTTAATATTTTAATATTAAATTAAGTCTGTTCAGAAACAAAGCATGGCCGGTTTTTTGGAAAAACGGATGAAGAGAGTAACCGAATTTTTCAATTCGATTGTGGAGAAGCCATTGCTTACATCCTCACTGGTTTTATTGATTGTTACGCTGGTAGTAATTGGTTTGAGTCTTCGGTATTACATTGAAGACTTCGATTCGTTCATGGGACAGGTGTTGGCCGAAGCACACGGAATGATCTTCGATATTGCTGTAATTGGTATACTGATATTCTGGCTTAACCACAACGGTGAGATCCGTCAGCGTATCCGCACCTATAAAGATGAAATTGATGACTTCCGTTTGTGGGAATCAGAAGAAGCGGCCTTTCGTACGGTGGGTAATATAAAGCGTTTGAACCGCCACAAGATTCATGACATTAACCTCGTGAATTGTCACCTTCCGCGGACGAATCTGAACTATGTGAATTTGTCATCTTCCAATTTGAATTCCGCGAACATCTCACAGTCTTCACTTATAGAATCAAACCTGGAAAATGCCCGCCTGAACCAGACTAACTTTGAGAACTCTAATCTTAATCAGGCCATATTAAAAAGTGCGTATGCCAGTGGAGCGATCTTCAAGGATGCTTTTCTGATCAAAGCACAGTTTGAAAATGCTTTTTTGATCAAGGCCAATTTCAATAATGCTTTTCTTATGGAGGCAAACCTTCAGAATTGCTATTTGATGGGAGCTGATTTTGAGAATGCCAGCTTGTACAAAGCCGATTTACGGGGGGCAAAGGGTCTTACCATTGAGCAGCTTTCCAAGGTAAAAACACTTTATCTGGCCAGATTTGACGATGAAATTCTAAATCAGATCAAGACCAATCTGCCCGAGCTGGTGGATGCCTGATACTTGATTTCAAATAAAATGTTACCTTTGCTTAAGCAACGGTCCCGGAAACGGGGCCGTTGTTCTTTTTTTGAATACGTAAACAGATTACGGATATGAGTAAGAAAGTATCTTATTACACCAAGGAAGGGCTGGATAGGTTAAAGAGTGAATTGAGCGAACTTAAATCAAAAGGCCGTGCTGACATTGCACGTCAGATCGCTGAAGCCCGTGATAAAGGTGACTTGAGTGAAAACGCAGAATACGATGCGGCTAAAGATGCACAGGGTCACCTGGAAGCTAAGATCGCACAGCTTGAGGATCTGGTAGGAAGCGCGCGTCTTCTCGATGAAACAAATATCGATACATCAAAGGTCTCCATTCTTTCTAAAGTCACGATCAAGAACAAGAAGAACGGAGCGTCTGTTACTTATACATTAGTTTCTGAAGAAGAAGCTGACCTGAAAGCAGGAAAGATTTCTACGATGTCACCGATTGGTAAGGGATTGCTGGGAAAGAAAAAAGGAGAGACTGCTAAAATCAAAACACCTGCCGGTGAAATTGAATTTGAAGTTGTTAATATCTCGGCATAAGTATTCAATTGTTGATTCAATCATAAGCATCAATCATGGCCAGCATATTCACACGGATTATTAATCGCGAGATTCCCGGGCACATCATTGCAGAGGACGATCGTTTTATAGCTTTCCTGGATATTAATCCATTGGTACTCGGCCACACCCTGGTTGTTCCCAAACAGGAAACAGACTATGTATTTGATCTTGAAGATAAAGCACTTGCTGATATACATGTATTTGCCAAACGGGTTGCTAAGGCTGTTCGTATGGCTGTTCCCTGCAAGCGGATTGGTGTAGCGATTATCGGTCTGGAAGTACCCCATGCGCACATCCACCTGGTGCCCATGAATTCTGCTGATGATCTGAATTTCACACGTGTCAAGCTGACACCTTCCAAAGAAGCATTGGCCGAAGTAGCAGCGAAGATCAAGGCAGCGCTTTAGATACGTTCAAACAAGTCCGTTCAGATAAAGATTAAACTCGAGGGGGCTGGCTTCAGCAAAACCATCTACGTTAAGGTCTTCGAAAATATCCTGATCAAATTGCATTTCGCGGAGTTCCGCATGACCATCCGCGGAAACGGTTATTTCTGACCCGATAAAATGAATCGGATCTACTTTTACTAAAATTTTCGCGCCTTCAATCTCTTTCCGAAAATATTGATGCACAATATTGCTGCCTTTTGCCATTCTCTTTCTTTTCTTTGAATATGCTTCAACTGGATTTACCGGAACAATTCGAAACTGACCGACTGATTTTTCAGCGGCTAAAGTACGAAGATGCGGAGGAAATATTTTACACCTATGCCAGCAAACCGGAAGTTACGCGCTATGTCGCCTGGCCAACACATCAATCGATAGAAGACACCCGGGGCTTTTTGCGCTACGCTATTCAGGCTTGGAATGCCGGAACGGATTATTCCTTTTCCATACGATTGAAATCAGATCGTAAGCTCATCGGCAGTTTTGGCGTGATGAATGAAAATGGGAAGATTCAGTTTGGATATTTTCTAAGCCCGAATTACTGGAACAGGGGATATACTACCGAAGCGTGCATTCAAATGATGCAACTTCTCCGAAAGCAGAAAAATATTTACCGCATAGGTACATTCGTTGACGTTGAAAATATTTATTCTATACGGGTACTGATCAAGTCGGGTCTGCAGGAAGAAGCACGCCTGACAAAATGGTTTCGGTTTCCCAACCAGAATAATGAAGCTAAGGATTGCGCCTTGTTTGTACTGCCGCTCTAAGGTGCCAGGAAGTTGCCCATGGAATAAGGTTGGTAGTACATCATCGTTAGTATAATGAACGTAACGATGGATGAAACAAACCCGAACATGAACACGGTGTAGGAAAGCCTCAGGAATTTATACTTCCGCGCCAGCACTTTTCCCAGAAAGTAAATATCCTTGATCATGCTGCCGTAGAGGTAGTCGTAATCTTTCATCATCTCTTTCATGCCCCACTCGTAATCCTGCAGCTGCATGCTGTGAAAATTTCCAAAGAAGAGCAGGTTTGTTTTCTTGCTATGAATGTCTTCCCGGGTAAACTTACCTTTTGCCACATTGGGCCGGGTCGCCAGTATGGCCAGTACAATAGTGATCAGACAGGTAATAACGAGCATCAGTGTTGGCACCAGCAGGTGCGGAAATTCTTCCAGCTTCCGGAGCAGTACACTGACTACAATAGAAAGAATAATGGTGTTGATGGAGATCATGATATTGGCCTTGGTGTCGGCCATGCCACTAAGGGTAACGTGATTTTCTGACGTAGTTCGAAACATGGTTTCAATACCCCGGTCAGGTCGCGTACCTTTTTCCAGCTTCTTCTTTATCTTTTCCAGTTCCTTTTCCAGATCAGCGATACCTTCATTTGAACCCTTCAATTCTTTCTTCAATTTCTTGGCGTTTTGTTTTTTTAACGGCTGAAGTACGGTGCGGCCATACTCCGTAAAGTATTCATGTTTTTTCAGAAAGCTCAGGTTGTATTCAAGCCAATCCTCATCGGATTTGAATTGAATGCCTTTGAGTGCCTCCATTTCTTCACGTAGATTTTTACTGCATTGGTTGAGCTGATTGGTAGCCAGGTGATTCAGGTCGGCATCACATAGCACTTCACCTAAAATGTCTTTTGGGCTCTGCGGCATCCGCGTGGCCAGGATGGTGCGGGTAACATCATCAATCTTTTTTGCAGGAGCACCCCATTCCTGCAGGAGCTTGGCCGCGGTCATGGCTGAATTTTTTTCATGTTCATTCCAGCCACTGGCATACCCGATATCATGAAGCCAGGCTGCGATCAAAACAGAATCCAGCTGGTCCTCGGTTAGACTGGAAGACTCACCAATCAGTTGGGCAGCCTTCACCACATCAGTAGTATGCTGTAAATTATGATATACAAACTGTTTCGGAAGCCGGTTCCCCAGAACCTCTTCAGCATGCGCGCGGGCTTTCTTTACAAATTCCGATTCAGTCATTTTTTGGTCTCAACTAAACTTAAAGCTAATCAATTTTGTATTTTCCTTTATTGTCTGCTTTACCTGAACGATTTTTACACTGCATGCGACCTCTCCTTGTTCTTTTTATTTCATTGTTAACGATTCCGGCCCTCTGCCAGGATAAGGTGTTCACGGTTTTCCTGATCGGAGATGCTGGTGAGCTTTACCTTCCCGGTAATGGCCTTCAGGAATCCATAAGAAAGAACTATGCCGAAAGCACTCCCTCTGCCGTAATCTTTCTCGGGGATAATATTTACCCTAAAGGCATGCCTTCTGTAGGTGAGCCCGGAAGAAATTCGGCTGAAACCATTCTGAGGAATCAGATCAACCTCTTCTACGGATTAAATACTGAACAATTTTTTATTCCCGGTAATCACGACTGGAAAAAAGGGAAGCCTGGCGGTTGGGATCGTATCCTGAACCAGCAACAATGGATTGATTCCCTTCACAATTCGCGTATACATTTTCTGCCTCAGGGTGGATGTCCTGGTCCGGTAGAAGTGAAGTTGCATGAAAATTTAATACTGGTCATTCTGGATTCACAATGGTTTCTTCACCCGTGGCTGAAACCGGAAGGTGAAGACAGCCCGTGTGATGTTAAACAACCTGCCGAGGCGGTGGTGCGGCTCGAAGAAATTCTGGAAAGAAACAGAAATAAAAAAGTACTTGTCGCGGCACACCATCCTATTTATACCTACGGAGAACACGGTGGTGTATTCACCTGGAAAGATCATCTTTTTCCGTTGCGCGATCTGAACAAGAAGTTATATATACCCTTGCCTGTCATCGGGTCTCTCTATCCGGTATACCGAAGTGTTTTTGGCGATATACAGGACACAGCTCATCCGTATAACAAGCGGTATCGTACACTTATCACTGAACTTCTTGAAAAATATCCGGGTACGATTTACGCCAATGGACATGAACATGCGCTTCAATACAGCTGGAAAGATAGTATTCATTATGTCACCAGCGGATCTGGTGTTAAGAATACCTATGTACGAAAAAAAGGTTATGCGAAATATGTTTCGTCTTCCATCGGATATGCAAAGCTTGATGTATTTGCTGATGGTTCGTCAGCCATTCAATACATAGAGGTCGGCAAGTCTGACTCAGCTTACCAGGTAAATTTAAAACCATTGGCAGTACATGATTCCGTGGTCGATAATGCTCTTCCTGACTTTTCAAAAACCGTATCATCCCAGGCAAGCAACCGGTATCAAGCCGGCCGGTGGCGCAGATTCATGCTGGGAACAAACTACCGCGATGAATGGAAACAAAAACTGGAAGTGCCACTCTTTGATATCGGCTCCAAAGATCTGAAGATCGTTCAGCGGGGAGGAGGGATGCAGACGTTGTCTCTGCGTCTGGCCGATTCTGTAGATAATGAATATACACTACGATCGATAGAAAAATATCCGGAGAAAGCTGTTCCGGAAATTCTTCAAAAGACGTTTGCCCAGGATCTTGTTCAGGATCAGATATCAGCCGCACATCCATATGGTGCTTTGGTAGTTCCCTACTTAGCCGAAGCAGCCGGAGTTTATCATTCCAATCCTTCTGTAGTTTTTATTCCGGATGACCCGCGGCTGGGAATGTACCGGAAAGATTTCGCCAATACACTGGCCTTGTTTGAGGAACGTCCGTCTGGTGATGGAAAAGGAAAACCATTTTTTGGTAATGCCGATAAGATCATCAGCACGGATAAAGTACTGGAGCGTTTAGCGGAAGATAATAGTCACCAGGTTGATCAGCGCTTCGTTGCCCGGTCAAGGTTGTTTGATATTGTTATTGGTGACTGGGACCGCCATGATGATCAGTGGCGCTGGGCCGTGTTTAAGGAAAAGAAGAGTGAGCACTATCGCCCTATTCCGCGCGATCGTGATCAGGCTTTCTTTTTAAGTGATGGTTGGCTTTCCGGCCTCTGGAGCAGAAGATGGGCACTGCCAAAATTTGAAGGTTTTCATGATCAGGTACGCTGGGTACCGGGTTTTATGTTCAATGCCCGCTACTTCGACAGAAGTTTTCTGAATGAAGTTCCCGCAGAAGTCTGGCTTGAAGAGGCCAAAGACCTTCAGCGCAACCTTACCGATGAAGCAATCGAAAATTCCATATTGCATTTTCCGGAACCTGTCTTCAAACTTCACGGTGAAGAAATTATCCGTAAGCTGAAATCGCGGAGAGATCATCTTACGCAGTATGCCATGGACCACTATACGTGGTTGTCGCACGAAGTAGACGTACCCGGTTCCAATAAGCCAGAGTTGTTTGAGGTTGACGTTAAGGGAGGCGATCTCTTACTGAGTGTATATAAAATCAACAAGAACGGTGAGAAGTCAGGAAAAATTTATGAACGTACTTTTCATGAACGCGAAACACGTGAGCTACGCTTGTTCGGTATGGGCGGTGATGACATTTTCCAGGTAAAAGGCGATGCTAATAAAATAAAGATAAGGATCATTGGCGGTGACGGAATGGACTCTGTGATCAACACTTCGCATGAACGCATCAGGCTCTATGATCTGAATAATGGTGTAGGTGTCAGTACCTGGAAGAATATCGCTAATAATACGTCAACCGATCCTGCTGTAAATACCTATGACCGGAAATCATTTAAGTATCCGCGGTTTGCGCCATTGGTGTATGGAAACTTCAACTACGATGATGGATTATTTATCGGTGGTGGTTTCTTATATACCACCCATGGTTTCCGGAAGAGCCCCTATAAAAGTCAGCACATATTCCTGGCCAGCTATGCCATCCTCACGAGTTCCTACAACTTTCAGTATGACGGAAGGTTCAATCAGGTTTTTGGACAATGGGGTTTGAAACTGGATGTTGATCTCAAAGGACCAAATTTTGTAAACAACTTTTTCGGCTGGGGAAATGAAACCGAATACGATGATGAGATCGATGAGGCGCCAGGCAATGATAATTTAGAAAGGCCGGTTGATTACTATCGCATCAGGCTGCAGCAAATTGAAGTTCAGGCTTCGCTTACACACAAACTGGGTAATAAAGGCTTTCTTGAATTCGGCCCTATTGTACAGCGGGTAGAAATTGAAGAGCCCCTGGAAGACAACCGGTTCATAAATGAATATGCGGCAACGGTTCCCGAGCCGGTGTTTGAAGTGCCTAAAACATTTGGAGGTATTCAGTGGAAGGCGGGAATTGATAACCGTGATGATCCGCGGATCCCAACGCGTGGGTTTTACCTGGTTGAGCGTTCTGTATTCCTGAAGGGAATTGAAACCGATGCGCGGGACTACTCCTCACATTTCGCAGCGCTTTCTTTATTCCAGACATTTCGTTTACCCGCACGTGTAACGTTTGCTGTGCGCGTGGGTGGCGGAATAAATTCGGCTACAAACGAAATCTATCAGGCACAGATCCTGGATGGTAAAACGGAACTGCGCGGCTACCGGAAGACCAGATTTTATGGCGATAGCAAGTTCTTCACGAATTCGGAAGTACGTTTCAGACTTGCGCGGATCAGAACATACCTCTTTCCCGCAACGCTGGGTATAAATGGTTTTTACGACATCGGCCGCATTTGGTATAAAGATGCTAACGGTGTTGACCCCAGCACTGAAGACGGAAGTTCATCTGAATGGCACAAGGGTATTGGTGGAGGTCTCTGGTTTACGCCTTTTAATATTACGGTTCTCTCAGCAGAGTGGGCACACAGTACAGATGGAAATATGTTCTACATACGACTGGGATTTTTGTTCTGACATCAGCACACAACGTATGTAATATCGGGTGCGGAAAACACGCATTCCTGATTTAGTTTAAGAACATTAATTTCTTCTCGCTTTGGGATAGTCTTTTTTAGCACCCTGTTTTAAATTCTGTTTTGAGGGATATTTCTTTTGGCACAGAGGTCGCTGAGGTGTCCATAAAAACATTGTGTAGTATGAACGCATTTGGAAAAACAGCCTGGTTGATTGGAACTTTGGAGGATTCGGATGTAATGGAAAGCCTGGTTGAAAAAGGTTATGCACTGAAGAAATTCAGAGCGGATGAATCTCCAGCCATTTCGTTTTCTGATGATCAGCCCGACATGATTATCTTCTCAGAGGATTGTCTGCATAAAGACAGTCTTTTCTTTACCATCACTAAATTCTTCCCCAATACATTAGCCGTATCTATCGGATCAACCCAGCCTCAGCCCACTGACGATACAGCCCTGGAGGCATCCATGGACCGGCTGATTGAGTCTCTGAGGAGCATTACGAAAGCTTAAAATTCCGCATTTTTTTTGTTGGCTGTTTGTAATCCAGGCAGACTTTGCTATTATTGCCGGCACAATTGTATTAGTTCTAATGGGAAGAGGAGATAAAAAAACCAAAAAAGGAAAGCGCACAATGGGCTCTTTCGGTGTTTCAAGAAGTAAAAATGCTATTAAGGCAAGATTGAAAAGATCAACTTCTAAAAAGGTAGCAGGTTCTGCTGCTGAAAGTGCAAAACCCAAAAGAACAGCTGCAAAAAAGAAAGCTGAATAAAATATGATGAACTATTCTAACATAGCTTGGTGGTGGCACAGATCTGAACATGATCGGTGCACGGCTATGTCCATGAATTAGTTTTCAGGATATTAATATAACCAAGAGAAGGCCTGCTCCGATCATCGGAGCAGGCCTTCGTTTTTTTAACCCCTTTCACCCATACGGACGTGGGTGAGGAAAATGCAGAAACCATGAAGTATAAACTTACTACCTATTCGAAAAAACTACTGGCTGACACGCTCACACCAGTGAATATATACCTCAAGCTCCGCGATGTCTTTGCCGGCAGCATACTGCTGGAAAGTTCTGATTATCACGGGCACGAAAACAGTTTGTCGTTTATTTGCTGTGATCCCATTGCAGCATTCCAGGTTTCAGATAATGTAGTATCCCTTCAATACCCGGATGGAACGGTAAAGGAGGAATCCATAACGAAAGTAGGGCAGGTAACAACGCTGCTGGATAGCTTTCGCAATTCATTTGATGTGGATGCCACGGCAGGTAAGTATGCCAGCAGCGGACTATTCGGATACATCTCCTATGATGCTGTAAAATACTTTGAGGATGTTACGATCGAGAAGAAGCAAAATAATATCCCGGAGATCCTGTATAAATTTTTCAGGTATGTGATCGTAGTGGATCATTTTTCAAATGAGCTGAGCCTTTTCGAACATACCTATAAAGCCACCGGAACAAGTAGCCTGGATAGAGTAGAGCAGATCATTTTCAGCAACCGGTTCTCAACCTATAAGTTCAGCGTTACCGGAAAGGAGGAATCAAATTTTGAAGATGCTGAATTTTTAAAGGTGATCGAAAAAGGAAAAGAACACTGTTATCGCGGTGATGTTTTTCAGATCGTGCTTTCACGGAGATTCGAATGCGGGTTTAAGGGAGATGAGTTCAATGTATACCGTGCCCTGCGTTCAATTAATCCTTCGCCTTATTTATTCTATTTTGATTTTGGAAGCTTTAAGCTTTTTGGTTCTTCTCCGGAAGCTCAACTGCAGGTAAGCCAGAATAAAGCACATATCTACCCGATAGCGGGTACTTTCAGAAGATCGGGTAACGATCAGGAAGATGCAGCCCTTGCCGAGAAACTGGCAGCCGATGAAAAAGAAAATGCAGAACACGTGATGCTGGTGGATCTGGCCCGTAACGATATGAGCCGGAATGCTGAACGGGTAACGGTGGAAGTGTTCAAGGAAATTCAGTTTTACTCACACGTTATTCACCTGGTATCAAAAGTGACCGGGACACTTAAAGGCGATTCATCCATTATCCGGATGGCAGCAGATACTTTTCCGGCTGGTACATTATCGGGAGCGCCAAAGCACATGGCGATGACACTGATCAACAAATATGAAAATACAAACCGTGGATTCTATGGCGGAGCGATCGGGTTTGTTGGATTCGAAGGAACATTCAATCACGCGATCATGATACGCACATTTCTGAGTCATGAAAACAAGTTGATCTATCAGGCGGGTGCGGGGGTGGTATCCAAGTCCAAAGCCGAAAGTGAGTTACAGGAAGTAAACAATAAGCTTGAAGCATTGCGTAAGGCGTTGGTAATTGCTGAGAAGATTTAGTTTGAATTGAAAGATTGTAAAATTGAAAAATTATAAAATGAAGATTCTGGTACTCGATAACTACGATTCATTTACCTACAACCTGGTTCATATCATACGGGCACTGGGTTATGAAATGGATATTTACCGTAATGATAAGATCACTGTGGAAGCAGTTAAGAAATATGACAAGATCATGCTATCGCCTGGCCCCGGCATTCCCGATGAGGCCGGAATCATGAAGCAGGTCATTCAGGAATATGGACCTTCTAAAAGTATTCTGGGGGTGTGCCTCGGACACCAGGGAATCGGAGAAGTCTATGGCGCCAAGCTGTATAATATTCCCAAAGTACTTCACGGTGTAACCTCTACCGTATCGGTACAGGATACAAGCGAATACCTGTTTAATGGCGTATCCGAAAAATTTCAGGCAACACATTACCACTCGTGGGCCGTGCTTCCGGATAGTTTTACACCGGATTTAAAAATAACAGCCGTAAATGATGAAGGCCTGGTGATGGGGCTCACGCATGTGAAGTACGATGTGAAAGGTGTACAATTCCACCCGGAATCCATTATGACCATTGAGGGTCCGAAAATGATCAGGAACTGGTTAACACATTAAATCGATTGTGATTTATGAAAGAGATATTAAATGAACTCATTGAACACCGCTCGCTGAAGAAGGAAACAGCCAGGCAGGTTTTGGTAGACCTGGCCACAGGAAAATTCAACACCAGTCAGACGACAGCATTCATGACCGTATACATGATGCGCAGTGTTACCGTGGATGAACTTCAGGGATTTCGCGATGCCATGCTTGAGTTATGCATACCTGCACGATTTGATCAACCCGTGATGGATGTCTGCGGAACCGGTGGTGACGGAAAGAATACGTTTAATATTTCTACCCTGTCTTCGTTTGTGGTAGCAGCCGCAGGACAACCGGTGGCCAAGCATGGTAATTATGGTGTATCGTCTGCGTGCGGATCTTCCAATGTGCTGGAGTATTTTGGTTATAAATTCACCAACAACATTGATGAATTGAAACGCAGCCTGGACCGGTCTAATATCTGCTTCATGCATGCGCCCTTGTTTCATCCGGCTATGAAGAATGTAGCTCCGATCCGAAAGGAGTTGGGTGTAAAAACATTCTTCAACATGCTTGGACCAATGGTAAACCCCGCCTTTCCAAAACGACAGCTTGTAGGTGTTTTCAGTCTGGAGCTTGCCCGTATGTATGGATACCTGTATCAGAACACCGATAAGGATTTTGTCATCCTGCATTCCATTGATGGTTATGACGAAGTATCGCTGACGAGTCCGTTCAAATATTTTTTCAATAAGGGTGAACGCCTGGCAACACCGGGTGATCTCGGTTTACATCAGCTCACCTATGAAGATCTGAAAGGCGGAAACAACGTAGAGGAATCGGCCAGCGTATTTATGACGGTACTGGAAGGTAAAGGTACCCCTGCACAAAACGCGGCCGTGATTGCCAATGCAGGTATGGCGCTGTTTGCCGGACATCAGCAGGAAGGTTTGCCTTCAGCGCTTGACCGCGCCAAAGAAGCTTTGCTTTCCGGAAAGGCTTTAAAAGCTTTTAAAAATTTAATCCAGCAATAAGATGAATATCCTCGATGAGATCATAGCCCATAAACAAAAAGAGGTGGCGGATAGGAAAAATCTCTACCCGGTAAAGTTGCTGGAGCAAAGTATATACTTCTCTACATTACCGGTGTCGATGAAGAAGTTTATCCTGAGAGATGACAAAACCGGAATCATCGCTGAGTTCAAACGCAAGTCGCCATCAAAAGGGATCATTAATGGAAAAGCATTGGTGGAACGTACTACGACCGGCTACCTTGAGGCTGGTGCCTCAGCTCTTTCAGTTCTTACAGACGAAAAGTTTTTTGGTGGAAGTAATGATGATCTCATGGTTGCCCGGAAGTTTAATTTCTGTCCGATCATCCGGAAGGATTTTACGATCGATGAGTACCAGATACTCGAAGCCAAATCGATCGGTGCGGATGCGATCCTGTTGATTGCTGCCGTGCTTTCACCGGACGAGTCAAAGAAGCTAACCGGGGTAGCCCATTCTTTAGGCCTGGAAGTTCTCCTGGAAGTTCATGATGAACATGAATTAAAGGCCAACCTGGAAGTAGGTGCAGATATGATCGGAGTAAATAATCGGAATCTGAAAACCTTTGATGTCAGCATTGATGTTTCTAAAAGACTTGCTCCGCTGATTCCCGATACGGCAGTCAAAGTTTCAGAAAGCGGTATATCCTCTCCTGAAACGATTTTAGAATTGAAGGAATATGGTTATCGCGGTTTTTTGATGGGTGAGAACTTTATGAAACACAGCGACCCCGGTAAGGCTGCTATGGAATTTATGGACGCGTTGAGAAAAGCAGAAGCCTCAAAGGTCAAAGCAAAAAGCTGATGACTGCTTTAAGCTACTAATAAGCATGAAGGTGAAACTAAAAATATGTGGAATGCGTGATGCGGTGAATATTCAGCGCGTGGGTGAATTGCATCCTGATTACATGGGATTTATTTTCTATCCCCGGTCTCCACGATTTGTTGGTGATTATTTTCAGATCCCTGCTGCCTTTCCGGATAACGTTTTGAAGGTAGGTGTTTTTGTGAATGAATCGACTGATGTTATTCTGAATAGCGTGGAGCGGATACCCCTTGATTTTGTTCAGCTTCATGGTGATGAAACGGTAGAAATGTGTGATGCCCTGAAGCAAAAAGGTATCGGAGTTATAAAAGTGTTTTCCGTGGATGACCAGTATGATTTTAAGGCCACGGAAAATTACCAGTCGGTTGCAGATTACCTTCTCTTTGATACAAAGGGTAAGTACTATGGCGGGAACGCTAAAAAATTCGACTGGCAGGTATTGAATCGGTATAATCAGAAAGTCCCTTTCTTTTTGAGTGGTGGTATTTCTGCAGATGATATAGCTGCGGTCAGCGAACTTAAGGACATGAATCTTCATGCGCTTGACGTCAACAGCGGAGTAGAGGTAAAACCGGGAACAAAAGATCTGGACAAGATCAGACAACTTCAATCGAACATGCTGATTTCTAAATAATGAATTTAAAATAGGGCTTATGAAATATACAGTTGATGAACGTGGATATTACGGGCAATTCGGTGGTGCATACATCCCCGAGATGTTGTATCCGAATGTTGAAGAGCTTCGGAATAATTACCTGAAGATCATTCAGCAGGATGATTTCAAAAAGGAATTTGACGACCTGTTGAAAAATTATGTGGGCCGCCCGACTCCATTATATCATGCCAAACGGATGTCTGAAAAATATGGAGCGACTATTTATCTGAAACGCGAAGACCTTTGTCACACGGGTGCGCATAAAGTCAATAATACCATCGGACAGATCCTGCTGGCTCAACGCTTAGGGAAGAAAAAAATAATTGCTGAGACCGGAGCGGGCCAGCACGGTGTGGCGACAGCTACGGTATGTGCACTGATGGGAATGGAGTGTACTGTTTACATGGGTAAGGTGGATATGGAACGTCAGCGACCCAATGTTGAACGTATGCGGATTCTGGGAACGAAGGTAGTGCCTGCATTAAGTGGTAACATGACCTTAAAAGATGCAACCAATGAGGCCATGCGTCATTGGATCAATAATCCTACAGACACACATTATATCATTGGTTCTGTTGTGGGACCACATCCGTATCCGGATATGGTAACACGTTTTCAGGCGGTGATCAGCGATGAGATCAAAAAGCAACTTCAGGAAGAGATCGGCAATCCTTATCCCGATTATGTTTTTGCCTGCGTTGGTGGTGGAAGTAATGCTGCCGGTGCATTCTATCATTTTTTGAATGAGGAACATGTAAACCTGGTGGCTGTTGAGGCGGCAGGTCATGGCATTGATTCAGGTGAGTCAGCGGCTACTACAGCGTTGGGTAAGCCTGGTGTTTTACATGGAAGTAAAACCCTGCTGATGCAAACGGAAGATGGTCAGGTTATCGAACCATATTCTATTTCAGCAGGTCTGGATTATCCGGGCATTGGTCCCATTCACGCGCACTTGTTTGATGTGGGCCGCGTAAAGTTTGTAAGCGCTACAGACGATGAAGCCATGAATGCCGGTATCGAACTTAGCAGGCTTGAAGGCATTATCCCGGCCATTGAATCAGCTCATGCTGTTGCTGCATTAAAACAGATGGAATTTGATAAGGACGATGTGGTGGTGATCAACCTGTCGGGAAGAGGTGATAAAGACTTGGAGACCTACATCCGGTGGGGAAAATATTAAAGAGTTGACACCTGCCTGCCGGCAGGCAGGATTGACAATTGCCAAACAAATTATTAACACTCATCTTAAACTATTAGGTATGAAAAACAGAATCACTGACCTTTTTGAAAAGAAGAATAAGAATATACTTTCCGTATTTTATACAGCTGGTTTCCCTAAGCTGAACGACACGGTAGCCATCGCTGAATCGCTGGAAAAATCAGGTGCAGATATTATTGAGATCGGAATTCCATTTTCAGATCCGGTGGCTGATGGCCCGACCATTCAGGAGAGCAACAAGATTGCTTTGGATAATGGCATGACCGTAAAGTTGTTGCTGGAACAGGTAAAAACCATCCGGCAGAAGGTCAACATACCAATCATCCTAATGGGATACCTTAATCCCGTAATGCAATATGGTGTAGAGAAGTTCGTAAAAGATGCTGCAGCTGCAGGTGTCGATGGCCTCATCCTTCCGGATATGCCGTTATACGAGTATGAAGAACAATACAAAACACTCTTCGAGAAGGCCAACCTTTGCAATACGTTTCTGATCTCACCTACCACTTCAGAAGATCGTATCCGGAAAATCGATAACGCATCAAAGGGATTCATTTATGC
>DASXWH010000080.1:0-15921 GCA_036503775.1 Ohtaekwangia sp. | reverse complement strand
TTCCTGATCCATACTCCGTATCGAACTTATCCGGAAATGTATAACTCTCAAACGTCAATAAGGTAATGGTAGGTTGAGCAACAGCAACTACAGACGCAAACATGAATGCGAGGGCATATAAGATTTTCATAGTCTTAAGGGGTTAATCTAAATCGGGTTTGGGAACCAATTTACTTATAATATTGAGCGAAATCATCACAGGTTGATCAATTGTTTTCTATATAATATTCATGCGCCTGGCAAGGGTTAGCCGCAACCTTTGTAGACTCAATAAAGGTGAATTTAAAAAACAAATCACTGACGTGATGTCAACCAGCTACAGATGGATAAAGCTGAGCAATTATGCTATACTCTCCTTTGATCTGTTTGAGTAAGTCCATATAACTGACCAACTATAAGCAACAATAAAGAGCGTGTGGATTATTATGTCGGGCCATGGATTTCCGATTGCCCACTCGGCCTCCATATCGAAAATCTTTAGCGTTGCCTCGGTCAGATGTCGGATGATCATCAACGTGCCAATCCATGCATTCTCAGGAAACCTGGCCATGATGCCAATTACACAAACAAAACCAATCAGCATGTAAAAAGCTGAAAGCACAGCGAAAATGGCTTCGAATATGGAAGCAGAATCAGATGGTATGGTGATGATCGTCCCGAACGTATCCTGCGGAAAAAGCCATGAATAAAGACCAAACGCAATCGCAATCAGTGCATCGATACTGAAAACTACCTGAAGTAATTTCTTGCCTGAAGATTTTATCATAATGTTCTGGTTTGAACTTATGCGAAGACGCTTGACACACAATTTTGTTACTGTCAACTTCACCCACAGATAAAACTTTTCTATCTGTCCGAACATCTGCTGTTAGGAAGTAGCAGGTACAAAACAAAAAAATCCTGATAAGGAAGCTATCAGGATTAATGTAAGTGCGCCCCTGTCTGCCACACGGGCTCTCGTGATCCCTGTGGACTCAGGGTGTGTAGAAAAGAAAGATCCTGACAAAAAATATTATCAGGATCTTACATAAAATGGTGCACTCGCAGGGATTCAAACCCCGAACCTTCTGATCCGTAGTCAGATGCTCTATTCAATTGAGCTACGAGTGCGGATTCAAACAATTGACAGTTGACAAAAAGCAATTGACAATTGATTTTGACGTTGTCAATTGACCATTGTCAACTGTCAACGCTGAATTTGGGACTGCAAATGTAAAGAATAAATTTAGTCAGCAAAATATTGGATTTGGCTCTGCCAACAAAAAAGCTATTTTTGAGGCCTTGTTTAAACGATAGAAGACGTTCATGATCAGAAAAATCGCGGTTATTGTACTGCTTTCGGCATTTTTTACCACAGCCTACAGCCAGGAGACCACCCCCAAAAAGAAAGGTATTGCCCGTCCCGACATTCCGGGAACATTTGTACTGGAATTGGGTGTGAATTCTGCCCCTAAAGCACCGAGCCGCTTTGATAAAGGTTTCTGGGGTTCACGTACCTTCAACGTATATTATCAATATGATATTCGTGTACTGAAGTCGCGGTTCAGTGTAGTGCCTGGAATAGGGTTAAGCCTGGAGCGCTTCAAATTTGTTAACGGTTATACCATAAAACACAATGGCGACTCCCTGGCCATGCTCTCGCCATCACAAGCCGGATATCCCGGCATGCGTAAGTCGCAGCTGGTAACCAACTTCGTAGAGATGCCTATCGAGATCTGTTATCGCAGCAACCCGGAAGATCCAGGCCGCAGCTTCAAGATCTCTGCCGGCTATCGCATAGGCTATCTTTACGATGCCTTTACCAAAATCAAGTACAAAGAGGGTAGTGCGGTGAAACAAATCAAAGACAAGCAGTTTTATGACCTGTCGCGATTCCGCCATGGCATCTATGGAAAAGTAGGACTTGGTAACTTCAGCCTGTTCACCTATTATAACCTGAACAATCTCTTTGAAAAAGGAAAGGGCCCTGTGCAGAACGGACAACCTTCTGATTTCAATACATTCACGATCGGAATATCCCTGGCCAGCTTCTGATGCTAAATCTTAAAAAAAGAAGAGGCTGTCTCTACACGATGAGACAGCCTCTTCGTTTTTACGTACCTGTTTAATTACCCTTAAAGTCTGGCTTTCGTTTTTCGAGGAAAGCCTTTACTCCTTCCTTGTAATCATTTGTATTACCGGCTATTTCCTGGCAGTACGCTTCGTACTCGAGCATCTCCTCGAGGGTTGACGTGCCGGAACGGTTCAGCATTTTTTTAATGAGTCCTATTGCTTTGGTAGGCGCGTTGGCAAAGTACTGAACATATTCAACCACCGTATCATCGAGTTTGGTTGCTGGTACTACGCGGTTCACCAATCCCATTTCAAAAGCTTCCTGTGCTTTAACACGATTACCCATACTGCATAACTCAAAGGCCTTCGCCATACCCACAAGCCGTGGCAGAAAATATGATGACCCCGAGTCGGGAACCAATCCAATGTTTATAAAGACTTCAATCAGCGAAGCCTCTTCTGAAGCAACGATAACATCACAGGCCAGTGCGAGGGAACATCCCGCTCCTGCAGCCACACCATTCAGTTTGCATACAATGGGTTTGGGAAGATTCCGCATAGCGAGAATGATCGGGTTATACCGTTTATGCAATGAGTTTATAAACGAACGTTTCTCATTACCTGAAGCTTTCAGATCCTGTCCTGAACAAAAGGCTTTACCAGCACCTGTCAAAACCACTACGCGTACGGTATCATTTTTCGCGATTGACTTAAAAACATCCTGAAGTTCAAAGGTAATGTCGTCATTTAACGCATTGTAAACTTCAGGGCGATTGAGCGTAATGGTGGCAACGCCTTCTGCCAGAACCACCTGAAGAAATCTATATTCCATAGGACAGATCGTTTGATTCAAAACAAGAACAACATCGCAGTATAGCTGGTGACTATCCCCAGTATGGCACCTGACCATACTTCACGTGAGCTATGTACTTTAAGTTTTAACCGCGATGACATCACAAGCCCGGCAACAACAAATGCCA
The DNA here is from genome assembly GCA_036503775.1 of Ohtaekwangia sp. Classification (GTDB taxonomy): domain Bacteria; phylum Bacteroidota; class Bacteroidia; order Cytophagales; family Cyclobacteriaceae; genus Ohtaekwangia. Next base: position 12,889 of record DASXWH010000080.1, on the reverse strand, counting down.
TCACGAGCGGATAGAAAAGCGCACCATCTTCAGAAATTTTATTCAGCGGTAACAGGATCCCAATAACTCCCCATATTGAAAGACTGTGTACACTCACTTTAAAAAATAACGTTGTGATGAATGATACCAGTACCAGTGCATCGGTGATGATCAAAAACTTCAACAGGTTATCATCCAGGCTGATCCGTTGCTGAGAGGAGAGCATGAAGATGATCGCTGTATACATGATCGCCATAAAAAAGAAAGGCATAATGCGTTCTTTTCGTTCGACCATGTGAACACTTTTCACGGTTCCAAACATTTTAAACAAACTGATCAGGATAGCCGGCATGAGAAAGGTGATCCCTGAAATCGTGAGGATAAAATCGAAATGCATTTCCGTATTCAGCGGATCCAATGCTGACGGGAAATACAACGCGAATACCGTGAGGAGATACGTCACCATAAACAACGGATGAAAGATTATGGAGATAATTTTAGCAGCTGTAGTCACGCAACGGTAATGCTGGTTTTACATCTCTTTACGCAGCCGTGCCACAGGAATATTCAGCTGTTCGCGATACTTGGCGACTGTACGCCTGGCAATGTTATATCCCTTTTCATTTAAGATGGTTTCAAGTTTATCATCGGAAAAAGGTTTGTTCTTGTCTTCGCTCTCAATGATATCCTTGATGATCTGCTTGACCTCCCGGCTACTCACTTCTTCACCGGAATCGGTTGAGATCCCTTCAGAGAAAAAGTATTTCAGGGGAAATATTCCAAAATCAGTCTGAACGGCTTTACTGCTGGCCACACGTGATACCGTAGAAATATCCATGTTGATCATGCTGGCGATATCTTTCAGGATCATGGGCTTCAGTTTCGTTTCATCTCCCTCCAGGAAAAAGTCGTACTGAAAATCAACAATAGCCTTCATTGTCCTGAGCAAGGTTTGCTGACGCTGTTTGATGGCATCGATAAACCATTTGGCTGCGTCCAGCTTTTGCTTGACAAACGTAACCGCTTCCTTCAGCTTCTTGTCTTTCTTGTTACTCTTGTCGTATGCCTTGAACATGTCCGTGTAGGAACGGCTGATCCGTAATTCCGGGGCATTTCGTGAGTTCAGCGTGAGTTCCAGCTTACCATTGGTATTGGTAAGAATAAAATCCGGAATGATGTATTGGTTCTTTACAACCGAAGATGCGCCCGTTCCACCGGGTTTGGGATTCAGTTTCACGATCAATTCAACTGCATCGCGAATGAATTCTTCGTCTTCCGTATCCAGTTTCTTCTGAATTTTCTGGTAGTGCTTTTTCGTAAACTCATCGTAACACTCCGCGATAATCTTTTTGGCAACGGCTACATCAATATCATGGCCGTTGTCCATCCGGTCAAGCTGCAGCAGCAAGCATTCCTGAAGATTCCGTGCGGCTATGCCCGGAGGATCAAACGTCTGGATCTTTTTCAAAACAGCCTCAACTTCTTCGAGGGTAGTCTCCATTCCTTGTGAAAAGGCCAGGTCATTGACAATGGCTTCCAGTTCCCTGCGGATGTAGCCATCACTTTCTATACTGCCGATCAATTGCTTTCCGATGGGATACTGGCGTTCATCCAGGCCCAGAAAATCCAGCTGATCCATTAACTGTTCATGAAGGGATGATGACATTGGTAGTGGCATTTCGCGGTCGTCATCATCGTCACCGCCATCACCCTGCATTTTATAGCCACTGTAGTCGTCATCGCTGAGGTAATCCTTGATGTCGACATCGTCATTATTGGATGTTTCCTCACTTGAAGCAGATTCTTCCTGGTATTCCTGGTCATCCGAGTTTGATTCCTCGGGTTGTTCCTGGTCTTCTCCTTCCTCCAGAGCCGGGTTAATTTCAAGCTCCTCCTCAATCCGGGTTTCCAGCTCGGCTGTCGGTACCTGAAGCAGTTTTATAAACTGTATCTGCTGGGGCGACAGTTTCTGTTGTAAGCTCTGATTAAGACCTAGTTTTTGCATCAATTCGCAGGTTTTTCCGCTTCTATCAAATAGTATGCAAATTTATAAAAATACTCCAGAGTCAAGCTTCGGGATCGGCCTTCAGCGGGGATTCCAGTCGGAGATACGGGCCTTTTCCAGGGTCCAATTGATTGAAAGGCTTTGATCCCCTCTCCTTTCAAAACTCATAAGTTTTTTCGTTTTTTGCGGGTCTTTATAAAGCCAAACCGGATAACAACTCACATGAAGCGGACTAAAATCAAGGAACTATTGGGCACAACACCAGCCGGGCAGACCGTATTGGTGCAAGGATGGGTGCGGACTTTCAGAAACAATCAGTTCATTGCGCTGAATGATGGTTCTACGATCCAGAATATCCAGGCTGTTGTTGACTTCAACCAGGCTGAAGAGGCCCTTTTGAAACGTATCACTACCGGTTCCTGTCTTTCTATAACCGGTGAACTTATACCCTCTCCAGCTAAAGGCCAGACGGTTGAGGTAAAGGTTAAGGAACTCACTGTACTGGGTGACAGTGATGCTGAAAAATTTCCCTTACAACCCAAGAAACACTCGCTTGAATTTCTCCGGGAGATCGCTCACCTGCGCTCACGCACTAACACCTTCAGTGCTGTGATGCGGGTTCGGCACGCCATGGCCTTTGCCATACACAAATTCTTCAATGACCGCGGATTTTTTTATATCCATACTCCAATCATCACCGGTTCAGACGCTGAAGGCGCTGGTGCCATGTTCCGCGTCACTACGCTCGATGCTAACAAGCCACCCAAAGATGATCAGGGGAATATAAACTATAAGGAAGATTTCTTCGGTCGCGAGACTAACCTTACGGTATCCGGACAGCTCGAAGGAGAAACATATGCGTTAGCATTGGGTGAGATCTACACCTTTGGCCCCACCTTCCGTGCAGAAAATTCAAACACCACACGTCACCTTGCCGAGTTCTGGATGATCGAACCGGAGATGGCGTTTTATGATATTCAGGATAACATGCAACTAGCCCAGGAGTTTTTGCAATACCTGGTACGGTATGCGCTTGAACACTGTGCTGAAGATCTGGATTTTCTCAACAAGCGTGCATTGGAAGAAGAACAAAGCAAACCACAGGATCAACGCAGCGAACTCAGTTTGCTTGACCGCCTGAAGTTTGTTGCTGATAATGATTTCCAGCGCCTGTCGTACACGGAAGCGATTGATATTCTGAAAAATTCCACGCCCAATAAAAAGAAGAAGTTTCAGTACCTGGTAGAAGAATGGGGTGTAGACTTACAATCTGAGCATGAGCGTTTCCTGGTGGAAAAACATTTCAAAAAACCGGTGATCTTATACAATTACCCGGCCGGCATCAAAGCGTTTTACATGAAGCAGAATGAGGATGGTAAAACCGTTGCCGCCATGGACGTACTCTTTCCGGGCATCGGAGAAATAATCGGGGGTTCCCAGCGCGAGGAAAATTATGACAAGTTGTTGAAGCGCGTTCATGAACTCCACCTTCCGGAAAAAGACCTGTGGTGGTATCTTGATCTTCGTAAGTTCGGCTCAGCGCCACACAGCGGATTCGGATTGGGGTTTGAACGATTGATCCTGTTTGTTACCGGCATGACCAACATCCGTGATGTAATTCCTTATCCACGGTTTCCGGGCAATGCGGAATTTTGATTTCAAATTCCAGGTTCCAGAAATTTGAAATTTGGAATTCGGAATCAGGAATCTATTACGATTTGCTGTGCTTGAAAGCGAGCAAGGGTACCTTGCTGTGAAAGGCCATTCTGCGGGTATAACTTCTGTCGAAGAGTTTTTCGTAGAAGTTTAATTCATGTGTGAACATAGCCAGCATATCAGCTTTACTTACATCAATGTATTGCGCTATTGCTGCATCAATGTTCCGGTCCACCAGTACGAGCGTAACCATATTCTCGTATTTCAGCTTCTTAACCGTCTTCTCGATTTTCTCTTCCACATTCGTGATCTCACGGCCATTGGGTAATACATGTAACAGGTGAATAACAGCTCCGAACCTCTCGACATACGGCACCAGTATTTTCAATTCCTTTTCCAGGTTCTTTAAGTCGGTGGCGTAAATGATGTTCCGGAAATTCTTGAATTCTGCTTTGACGGGCACTGCGAGAACCGGAATGTGGCTAGCTTCGATAATCGATGTTGTATTACTTCCCATTACCACCTTCTTCAAACCTCCGGCACCTTTCGTTCCCATGATGATCAATCCCATACGGAGTCGTTTCGCCACGCGGGTCACGGTTTCACTGAATGACTTGCCCTTAACTACTTTGTATCGTACCGGTTGGATCGTCCGGATATTTTTAGACACCTCTTTCAACAAAGCTTCAATATCCTCGATAGCGGTTTCAACCAGTTCACGTTCTACAGACTGCACCTGTCTGCGCATCGTTGCTCTGACCGTTTCACTTGTGCCTACCACATGCAGGAGCGTTACACTCCCACCCAGTTTATTGACAATACGAAAAGCATATTGAACTGCGACTCTTGAAAGATCTGAGAAATCGGTAGGTACGAGGATATTTACCATGTAAAAAAGATTACGCTGATCCAAAGTACAGTTTTTTGACAAGATTCTAACCCGTAATTTGGAAGGCGGATAACCTATGAACAAAAAAACATTTGCCAGTGATAACTACTCAGGTGTACACCCTGAAGTTATGGAAGCCTTGATGAAAGCCAACCAGGCGCACGCACCGTCTTATGGGGCTGACGATTACACCAAACGCGCTATTGAAAAATTCAAAACCTATTTTGGAAACGACATTGAAGTATTCTTTGCGTACAATGGCACAGGTGCAAATGTTCTCGGACTCAGTGCACTCACGCGGTCTTTCCATTCTGTTATCTGTTCTGATCTGGCACATATCAATGTTGATGAATCTACCGCTCCGGAAAAATTTCTGGGATGTAAGCTGGTCACCATCCCTACCAGAGATGGAAAAATCTATCCGGAGGAAATTGAAGCCAGAATCCAGCGTGTTAACGATCAGCATCATCCGCAGGCCCGTGTAATATCCATTTCTCAATCCACGGAATATGGTACGGTATACTCTGTTGAAGAGGTAAAAGCCATTTCGGCTGTCGCCAAAGAACATAACCTCTATCTGCACATGGATGGATCGCGGATCTCCAATGCCAGCGTAAGTCTTCAGCAGGATTTTAAGTCGTTTACCAAAAATGCCGGTGTAGATGTTCTTTCGTTTGGCGGAACAAAGAACGGCATGATGTTCGGAGAAGCCGTTATCTTTTTTAAGCCAGAGTTAGCCGATACTTTTTTGTTCATCCGGAAACAAGGCATGCAACTGCACTCGAAGATGCGTTTTATAGGCGCGCAGTTTGAGGCATTGCTTAATAATGATCTATGGAAAAAGAATGCGGAACACGCCAACCGGATGGCCACTATGCTGGCCAATGGCTTACGTACTGTAACTGAAATTCAGATCACGCAGCGCGTTGATGCCAACGGCATATTCGCGATCATGCCACCATCACTGATTCCTACGTTACAGGAAGAAAGTTTCTTCTATGTGTGGAATGAAAAGACTTCTGAAGTGAGACTGATGTGTTCGTTTGATACTACGGAAGCCGATGTGAATAACTTTCTGCTGAGAATAAAGACGCTGCTGCAGAAATAATTCTGACGAATTATTTCTTTACAAATTTGAACGTACCGTTCAGGTTGGTTTCCATATCATTTACGGTAATCAGGTAATAACCCATTGCCAGATCCTTCACCTTGATGCGCAGTTCATGCTCATCCATAACTTCATACTCCACTTCTTGTTTGTTTCCAATAAGGTTATGAAGAGAAAATCTTACTTTGGAGATATCTACCTGCTCGATACGGATGTGTACATAGTCAACCGCAGGATTCGGAAAAAGCTGAACTGATTTTATCAGGCTCGCGGTTGTCCGCTCGGCTTCAACAGGATATGACTGGGCAAACAATTCCTGGGATATCAGGATTGCCACCACCCCTGCAAAAAGAACCGCAAACCAACGTAAACGTAATTTCATACTCCTCTTTTACGACAAATGACAGGCCAAAGTTTACCTGATCGTCTGAATTGCTTCTTAGATGCACGGGACGGTCAAAAGGTTTAAATGAAATATCCTTTTGTCAGTAAAAACATGCTTTATCTTCAGAATTTCGCAAAAAGCTATTCCGGCCATCGGGTCCTTGAAATCCCCCGGCTGGAATTCAGCCCGGGTGTTTATTGGATAAAAGGAGAAAACGGGTCCGGAAAATCCACGCTTTTCAAATCCCTGGCGGGTATGCATCCCTGTCAGGGGAGCATCCGGTTTGCCGATGGTATCAGCCTGCATGAGCATCCGGTAGCATTCAGAAGGCATGTTAACTATGCTGAAGCAGAACCTGTTTATCCGGGATTTCTCACCGCACGTGATCTGCTACATTTTGTTGGCAAAGCAAAGAAGTCACCACCCCAACAACGTGAGGCACTAACGAACCGGTTTGGCATTAACACCTATGCTGAAAATTCGTGCGAAACTTATTCGAGCGGGATGTTGAAAAAAGTTTCGCTGGCGCTCGCCTTTCTCGGAACTCCCCGGCTTATCATTCTGGATGAACCACTTATCACACTGGATGAGTCGGCCCGGAAAATTCTTTTTGAGCTGATCAAACGTTATATCACTGAATACAACGCCATCATACTATTGTCTTCTCATCAGCTTTTAGAAGATAGTTCCCTGACCATTAATCAAACGTTAATCATTCAACATAAAACGTTGCAACCGGTTTGAACACCCCTGTTACCATAGCCAGCAAGGTATTCATCCGTACATTTTACCTGGAGAATGCCAGCTTCTTCTTACTGGTACTGGGAGTTGCCGGAGGGTTCATGCGTGATGTTGAACACATCGCACTGGCGGAATTTTTTGTGCGTAAACCTTACCTGGTGTTGATTCCGTTCGCCTTCTGGATATTGTATGGTTTCAAGATCCTGAGCTTTAACACAGCGTGTCTTGAGAAACCTCAAAATCAATTCTTCTATCAGCTTGTTTTCTTTTCGCGTGGAATCCGGTTTATGATTTCCGGGCTGATTATCCTTACCCAGTTTATGCCTGCCATTCTATATGGATTTTTTTTGATGGCTACCGCGGTTAAGCATACCGTATATGATTCATTTTTTGTCGTTATCGGTAGTCTGATCGTACCCGTTCTGGCCCTGGTCATTCAGTTCATGAGGTTGATCCACAACCCTGATCAGGGTAAGAAAACAAGTTTACTCATCCGGAAGATGAACCGTACAATCATCCGGCCTTATCCCCTCTTCGCTATCGAATGGTTATCCCGAAAAAAGACGCTGATGTTGTTGGGTACAAAGGCTTTTGGTGTTCTGATGTTGCTGGCTGTGGCTAAACTTTATACAACAGGGGAATACGATTTCAGACTGATGGGTATGGCATTAACTGTTATTAGCGGAGCCAGTGCGCAGCTTATGTTTGAAATTCACCGGTTTGATAACCACCATTTTGCACTCGTCAGACAACTGCCCATTACATGCTGGAAGAGGATATCCAGTCTGCTGGTCAGTATTCTTTTTCTCATTCTTCCGGAAGCCGGAATATTCATAACCTACTATCCCGCAGATCTGTCGTCTCCTGAAATGATTCAGGGAATTGTCTTTTTTGTGACGATACTATTTTTCTGGTATGCACTTCTTTACCGAAAGAATATGGATCAGGAAGCATTTATGAAAATCGTCTTCTGGGAATCCATGCTGATCTTTGTTTTGATCCTGTTCCGGGTACCGGTGTGGGGAATTGCCTGCGTTGCATTTCTGGCTGCGGTATTCCGGATGAGTACGTATTACTATCGTTTTGAATACGGCACAACTACCTACAGAGACTGAACCTCGCCTTTCAAAATAACCGTTTCGATGAGACTGCTTCCATAGGCATAAGGAAGATATGACACAGAAGGAATGGGTTTGGTAATGAATACATTTCCGATCTTTCCTTTGGTAATGCTACCGTGTGTGGCTGACAATTCAAGTGCGGATGCCGTATTTATGGTAACTGCATTGACAGCTTCTTCCGGAGTCATTTTCATTTTGATACAGGCGAGCGAAAGCATCAGGGGAATATTGCCGCTGGGTGCACTTCCCGGATTATAATCACTTGCGACAGCCAGTGGCAAACCCGCTTCCAGCATTTTCCTGGCAGGAGGAAAAGGCAATCCCAGAAAGAATGCAGCACCTGGCAAGGCAGTAGGCATAACGTCACTCTTCTTCAACTCATCAATTTCGATTTCGCTGATGTTTTCCAGGTGGTCTACGCTTAATGCACCAGTTTTAATACCTACCTGAACACCACCTGACCGTTGTAATTGATTAGCGTGGATACGGGGTTTCATTCCGAAACGCTTTCCTTCCTCAACGATCTGTTCGGTTTCATCCGGAGTAAAAAAACCTTCCTCGCAAAAGACATCGATGTAATCCGCCAGTTTTTCAGCGGCTACAGCAGGTATCATTTCACCGATGACCAATTTAATGTAATCATCTTTTGAGGTGTCTTTCGGAACGGCATGAGCTCCCAGGAATGTGGTCTTCACGGTAAGCGAGGTATCACGCCCGATGCGCCTTGCCACGCGCAGCATCTTCAGTTCATCATTGACCGTAAGTCCGTAGCCACTTTTAATTTCAACAGCACCTGTTCCGGTGGAAATAATTTCTTTCGCACGTGCCAGTGCACTTTCAAACAATTGATCTTCGGATGTTTGTTGCAGTCTTTTGGCGGAATTCAAAATACCTCCACCGTTAGCAGCAATCTCTGCATAGGATGCACCTTTGATTTTCATCACAAATTCATCTTCGCGGCTGGCGGCAAAAACAAGATGGGTGTGAGAGTCTACAAAGGAGGGAAAGACAAACCGACCGGTAGCGTCAATTTCCCCCGTAGCTGATACTACAGGAATACTCTCCATACTCCCGTAATCATAGATCAATCCGTTATCGATAAGCAACCAGGCATTTTCAAACACCGGGAGTGTTGCCATAGCCGTCCCTGAAATTCTATGAATGCCTTCTTCTCTAACCTGAACAAGACCTTTGATGTTTTTAATCAGGAGCATGAGTAAGAAGTACGAGGTAAGATTTACGAAGTACGAATTTGAGGGCTAACATCGTTAGCCACTATGACCCATTGGATGCAGTTGCTTACTTACCGAACGACTCTACTTTGTAGTCGAGATTCGTACCGAATACCGGGAAGCTGATCTTCAGCAATGCATAGAAAGTTCGCTTCTCGAGGCTGGGGCGATAACCGATCTCAGCACCATAAGACCAGCTTAACTGCCGATTGAAGCGGCCGTCAAGTCCCAGACGGAAACCAAACGATTTTGTTTTCAGCGGGCTTACTGAATAGGTATACCGTTCACCGTCAATCTGCTGACCAAAAGCGTTCTTGTTTGTATAGACTACATCATCAATATCAAGAGCCGGGGAATACAGGATATCCAGGAAAGCCGTAAAGATGAGGTCATCAATACCCTCTTCAAACTTATCGAAGTTAACCGCCACGTTTTTAATCCAAGTCATGGAACCTCCCACATAAAGGCCTTTTGAATAAATATTGGAAAAGGGATGTACGGGTACCAATTCTCCCTGGCTGTTATACTCCTCCATAGGAAGTCCTACTTCGGAATCACCTACTCTTTTTAAGTCGTTGTTGGTGAGTCCCTGTGCATCGAGTGCGCGTTCGAGGTCGGTTGAACTATCCCAGATAATTCCACCCAACCGGGCACCATAAATCTTTCTTACTTTACACGGAACGTCTGCGCTTAGCGGAACGCGTGATGCCCACTTATCTCCTCTGTAGCTCTTTTTATAGAGGAACATTTTGGTTTTTGAGCTCTCTTCAAAATCCTTGATGTGGTACGTGAATCCTAATTCGTAATAATTAAACACTTCTGCCTGATTATCAACGCTGCTTTGTTTGGACGCCAGGTCGCGGGAGAAATCAAAAAACTGCTGGCTATAGGTTTTCCGGAAATGAGCCCGAAAATCCATTTTGTCTTTCAGGTAATAAGCCGCCTCCATACCGAAGCCGGCATTGACGTTGGTGGCAAACAATTCGCCATACAGCGGCTGTATACCAACAAACAGCTTGTTGACCGAATACGGCTCATCATAGATTTCCTCATACGTGACGGCCGTCTTATCCTTTCGTTCGCCCTGCGCAAAAAGACTGGCTTGACCTGCCAGTAACGCAGTCATAATCATGAAAAAGCGATAGTTCATAATTCGGGTAATTAGGTATTAATCAGTAAAAATAAGAAAATATCAGGTTAAAAATAGGTTTCCCTGTATACTGCCCCGGGGGCAGATGTAATACATATGGTTAAAAAATCAATTATTCCGCTTCTCCAGCGCCTTTTTAACCTCTTCCAACTCCTTCAGTTTGGCTGAAATATCGGCTTCCTTGCGCTTTCTGTCGGTTATATCTTCGAACATACCCAACACAGCAACCACATCGCCATGCTGGTTCATGATCGGCACTTTACTGGTCATAACCCATGACTCTTCTCCTTCGCTGTTCACATTCCTTTCCTCGAGATTAAGACGTGACTTGCGGCTTTTCATCACCGCCAGGTCGTCTGCGCGATAAGCTTCCGCATGTTCTTTCCAGGGCATTTCAAAGTCGGTGCGACCAACCAGTTCACGGTGTGACCGAAGTCCTGCCACTTGTGCAAATATTTTATTGCATCCCTGAAAGCGAAGTTCTTTGTCCTTCCAGAAAATGGCGCGCGGAATATTGTCAATGATGGTTTGTAAGGTTTCCTGCGCGTCATTCAGATTCTCGATCATGGTGTTGATCTTCATGGTATTGTAACATACCGTAACCAGATCGGAGCATGACTTCAGGAACTCGATGTCTTCTTCCGTCCAGTCTTTTTGTTCATGCTGATGCTCGCAGCAAATTATCCCGGCAATGCGTCCTTCATTAAAAAAAGGAACATCCAGCATAGACTGTATATCCAACGGCCTGAGGTATTCATCGGTGAATTCGCGGGTGGCCGAATGGGCCTGTGCATCTTTCGCTGCGATAGTCTCTTCCTGAGTGACCGCTTCAAAATAACTCGGGAAATCTTTCGCCAGCAGATCCGCTGCTTTTTCAAACGATCGTGTAGACGACTGATATAACTTGCTACAGGTGAGTTTATTCTTCAGATCACTTAACACCCAGACGCTGCATCGCGATACATGAAGCTGGTTGGCTATAACACTGGTGATCTTCTCCAAAGCCGCGTTCCAGCTACCCGACTGAATGTCGCTGTTCTTGGTAAGTTCCATCAACACCTTCCGGTTCTTCTGACTGATATCGTTGCGCTTCTTCTCACCATCCAGCATTTCCTGGATGTGTTTCTCCTTCCTGCGCATCTCTTCCTGTGTGGCCTCAAGCTCTTCCATGTTCTGGCGCATCTCTTCTTCCTGAGCACGCATCTCCTCTGCCTGTTGCTGCGTACGTTCGAGCAGTAACCGCGTGCTTTCGTTCACTCGCACCGTGGAGATAGTCGAACCAATACTTTCCGCCAGCTTCTCTACCAGTTCAATTTCAAACTCCTCATACTTGCCGAACGTTGCCAGTTCAATAACACCATATATTTTTTCATTCACGCGAAGCGGTACGATCAGCAATGCATTAGGATTTGCCCCGCCTAATCCGGATGTAATGGAAATGTATTCTTTTGGTACATCCATCAGGTAGATCCGCTGGCCTTCCAGAAAACACTGGCCTACCAAACCCTCTCCCTGCGATAAGCGCTTCTCCAAAAACTTTTTCCGCTCAAACGCATAGCACGACACCAGTTCCAGGAACTTATCACTTTCGTTTTCTTCATTCAAAATGAACAACCCACCCTGATTGCTTCGTGTATACTTCACCACGAATTTGATGATGTTGTCATACAGTTCGGTGGTTGTTCCGGTTGAGGCACGAAGTATTTCGCCTACCTGCGCAAGTCCGGTGGTGCTCCAGTTCCGCTTCTTGTCGTCTTCTGCATTTACACGCAGTTTATCCCGCATAACGACAAGTGTGTTACCCAGTGTAGTATCGCCTTCCAGTGAAAGCTCTACGGCATAATCACCGGAAGAAATGGATTCGATAAAACCCGTGACGGATCCCACGGCTTTTTGCTGACGCTGCAGCAACAGCTGACTTTCTGTTGTCATTTTATCATTTCCCGTCTGCAATCTGAAAAGCACAGTACCCAATGTAGCAAAGATGATTACTACCAGGCCGATGGAAATCCATGACACGGTATTGATATACCGTGTATCTGCTTTTACAATTCCATTCACATGGGCCATCAGCCGGTCCATCGTGGCCTGAAAATTTTCAAATGATGCATCAAATTTCTGATCGAGTGCACTACCAGCCATTTCACTTGTATTGGCAACTGGAGAAGCTGTACTATCTGAAGTAGTGGTTACCGCGGCATCCTGTTTTACCTGGTGGCGCTCCTGTGCGGCCAGAATCAGTTTATCGAGGCTGATCAATGATTCTTTAAGAATGGCTTTTGTCTCTTCATCTGTCTCCTTTTCAAAGGAACCCAATGCCGTCTGCTTGCCATCGTACGCTCCCTGTAGTATTTCCTGTGACTCTTTCAGGCGCTGCATGACATCGCTTTCAAAACTGATCGATGCGTCACCTGCCATGAGCTCTTCAAACCACAGATGTGCGGTGGTTGTGCGGTTCTTTATGTTGTCACCCAGGCTGATATAAGGCAGGTTATCCTGATAGGTACCAATGGTATTACGCTCGACATAAGCGATCAACAACGAGAAAACAAAACCTATTACTGCAAAACCAATAGTGTACTTCAGGGCGCGGTTTTTCATGCGTTAGGAGCTTAAAAAGTAA
>DASXWH010000079.1:0-13524 GCA_036503775.1 Ohtaekwangia sp. | reverse complement strand
GCGATCTGGGATATTCTTCATAATATCCGGCAGATCAGACCGGGACTTGAAGCTGCTGCTGATGCGTTGGCCGATGTGTTGCTTGTTAAGCCACAGAAGAATGATCCGGAATACAATAAACGCGCGCTTCAGTTTTATATGCGCTGTATGCAGTTCACCGGCCCGCTAATGGCGAAAGGTGTTGAAGATACATTGATGTACACCTATAACCGCTTCATCGGTCACAATGAAGTAGGTGACTCGCCTGTGTTCTTCGGCATAACCACCGATGATTTTCATGAACGCATGATTGACCGTCAGAAACACTGGCCTTTCGCGATGAACACCACATCCACGCATGATACCAAGCGTGGCGAAGATGTACGCACACGGCTAAATGTTTTGCCTGAACTGGCTGATGAATGGATCGAACAGGTGCATACCTGGAGACAACTTAACGCGGGAAATAAAACGGATAATGCTCCTGACAGCAACGATGAATATTTTATTTATCAAACGCTTGCCGGTGCTTACCCCCTGGAAGGTGACGATAATATTGGTGATCGCCTGGATGAATACATTACCAAATCGCTGCGTGAGGCCAAGCGTCATTCCGACTGGGCGTCACCGAATGAAGCGTATGAACAAGCTACGATTCATTTCACAAAACAATTATTGAACAGGAAGAATCCGTTCTGGAGGAGCTTTGAAAAATTTCATCAGCGCATCGCTGATGTTGGTATAATCAATTCATTGTCACAGCTCATCCTTAAGTTCACGTGCCCCGGTGTGCCGGATGTTTACCAGGGATGCGAGCTTTGGGATTTCAGTCTGGTAGATCCCGATAATCGAAGACCGGTAGATTTTGATCTGCGGAATAGTGAACTGGAAAATCTTCAGCAGGAAGCTTCATGGAATGATTTATGGACTTCCCGGAATAATGCAGAGATAAAACTTTGGATGACACATCAGTTGCTGCAGCAACGTAAGCAGTTCTCCGAACTGTTTTTAAAAGGAACGTATATACCCTTAACGATCGAAGGCGATTATCGTGATCATGTAATGGCTTTTGCCCGCAGGCATCAACGGCAGTGGCATATCACGGTAGTGCCGTTACAAATCGGTGTGTTAAGCAAGCATCAAAAAAAAGACGTTGTAAACATACGCTGGAGGAACACCAGAATTATTTTACCCGGTGAAGCTCCCTCGCACTGGGTGGATGCGCTCTCACCTGATAAAAAAGGTGATCACAGCGGAAGCATTGCTGTCAGTGATGTTTTTAGTCCACTGCCTTTTGCGCTGCTTACGTTGGAAAAATCAGTTCAGGAAAGAAGTGCCGGAATACTGATGCATATAACATCATTACCATCGCGTTATGGCATTGGAGACTTGGGTCCGCAGGCCTACGCTTTTGCAGATTTTTTATACCGGTGCAATCAATCGTACTGGCAGTTACTGCCGATCAACCCGGTGGAGGTGGGAGACAGCCCTTCGCCTTATAGTTCTTTTTCTGCTATGGCGGGAAATGAGTTGCTGATCAGTCCGGAATTGTTGGCTACAGAAAATCTTTTGTCGGAAGACGAAGTCCATGAATATTCCTTACCGCTCGAAAATGAAGTGGATTACCTGAAGTCAAGGCAGATCAAGGAAGTATTGTTTGAAAAGGCATGGCAATCTTTTCAGCTGCAGGGAGATTCTCCACTGAAAAATGACTTTCAGAAATTTATAGCGCAGGAATCGTATTGGCTGAATGACTATGCGTTATACGTTGAGTTGAAACGCCATTATAATCTTCAAAGCTGGGGAGACTGGGATGTTGAATATCGCAATCGTCACCCGGATGCGCTCAAATGGTTTTCATCAGAGCATGAAGCTGCCCTTCAGAAAACAAAGTGGCTTCAGTTCATATTCTTCCGGCAGTGGAAAAAACTTAAGGCATATGCTGAAAGTGTAAGCCTGAAGCTGGTTGGCGACCTTCCTTTTTATATGTCGTATGATTCCGTAGATGTATGGGCTAATCCTGAAATATTCAGTCTTGATGATCAGCATAAAGTAAAAGGAGTTGCTGGTGTTCCACCCGATTATTTCAATGCTGACGGACAATTATGGGGAATGCCTGTGTACTGCTGGGATAAACTGGAGACCACCGGTTACGATTGGTGGATCAGACGCATCCGCAAAAACCTGGAATTGTTTGATGTCATTCGCCTGGACCACTTCCGCGCCTTTGCCGGATATTGGGAAGTGCCGGCTTCAGAGACTACCGCGGTGAACGGAAAATGGCAGACCGGCCCCAGTTCAAAATTCTTTCACGCCATGAAAGCAACCTTTGGTGAGTTGCCTTTTATTGCAGAAGACCTCGGTGAGATTACCGATGATGTATATCAGCTTCGGGATGAGTTTAATCTTCCCGGAATGAAAGTGCTGCAATTTGCTTTCAGCAATGACATCAGCAAGTCTATGTATGCACCGCATCAGTATGCCAATACCAACTTCATTGTCTATACCGGCACACATGACAATAATACCACGCGCGGGTGGTATCGTATGGACCTGGATAAAAAACAGCGTACACGCATCAGTGAATATGTGGGCTGTGGCGTGAATGAACAGAATATAAATACCGTCCTTCTGCGACTGGCGTATGCCTCAACAGCGAAAGCCGTAATAGCACCCATGCAGGATATCCTGGGTTTGGACGAACATGCACGCATGAATAAACCCGGTACGGTAAAAAGCAACTGGAAATGGAGAGTATCGCCCCGGTATGATTCGCCAATCCTGGAGGAACAACTGCGCCACTGGACAAACTTATACGGAAGAAGTTGTTGAAGCTGCGTTCTGTGTACGGTAGATTCTCAAAACAAAAAAGGTGAAGCCTTTATGACCTCACCCTTTCTCTTTTTATATACTAACCAAACCGCTTAGTCATTCTTGTCGGCAACATCTTTGGCTTGCTTGGCCATCTGTAAATGATGTTCCAAGGTAGGTACCTTTTGAGCAGCCCATGCTTTCAGTTCAGGATCATTGCCTTTATCGGCTTCCTTTTTGAACAGGTCAACAGCATCTTCATGATCATCAACCATGGCTTTGGCATACGCTTCATCAAAATCTTTTCCTGATTTTCCATTCAGGTCATCGTACTTCCGCTGGCTTTTGTCGCTCAATGTGGCCGGGATGGAGATATTTTTCTGCGTAGCCAGGTTCTTGAGTTCATCATTCGCTTTCGTATGCTCTGTTACCATCACGGCAGCCAGATTTTTTACTTCAGTGCTTACAGCTTTAGTTTGTGCAAGTTTTCCCAGCTCAACTTCCAGCATACCATCATCGGCTGCGTCAATAGCAAATTTCCAGTCGTCTTTGAGATCTGTATCCTCAAACTTTTCCTTGTTTTCATCTTTCGCTTCTTCCTTCGCATCCTCCTGGTTGTCGTTGGCCTTTCGTTCACAGGATGAAGCAACCAGCATGAACAGGGCGACAAGCAACGGGGCAATTCTTAATGTTTTCATAGGTTGTTGTGTTTAATACCTGAGAATTAAAAATGTAATGCCTGTCACTTCTCCATCGGTGATTCTTCCGGTTCATGAACTTCATGACTCGCTTTTTCCACAACTGCCTGTATGCCCCGAAGGGGAATAACTACCCAATCTGGACGGTTGTTCAACTCATAATTCACTTCATAAACCGCTTTTTCAAGCAGGAAGGTATTCATCAGAATTTCCATGTCGTCACGGTTATCGGGAATGAAGCTGCTGCCATTGACGGTTTCCATATACGATTGAATGAAGAACCGACTGATGTAATGATACCATTGTTCTACAAATGGAATAAGCTTGCCATAGTCTTCTTTCCGGATCTGGTTGTCAAGAAACAGGCTGGCATAAGCAGCATAATGAAACGAGCGAACCATTCCGGCAATATCACGAAGCGGTGATCGTTTAAGCCTGCGCTCACTATAGCTACGCGCAGGCTCACCTTCAAAGTCGGTGATCACAAAATCCTTTCCGGTGAAGAGAACCTGGCCCAGGTGAAAATCTCCATGAATACGGATTTTCATCACATCGATCTTGTGCTTGTAAATGTTTTTAAAGGTATGAAGTATATCACCCTTAAGAGCTAATACATCTTCGGCTTCACGTTTAGCTTCTGGTGATAATTGTGTTACACTGCGCGTCAGGTTTTCAAAGGTGCCGCGTACGAGCCCCTGCAATCCGGCATAAAGCGATCGCTGATAGTGAAGGGAATAGGGTTCAGGCTTAAAGGCCGGCAAGGTATTTTCTGCACCCAGAGCCAAGTGCATTTCTCCGGTTCGCCTGCCCAGCAATTGTATTCGTTCGACAAGAAGCGGTTCGATGAATTCCCGGAAGTCCTCCGGAATACTTTCATATTGGATCGGATCCAGGAGCGATGCATCGGGTTGAACCGGATGCAACGCTTCCCCCTGCGTAAGGACACGTTCATTGAAATCATCTAACCGGTCGAGCACATACGTCCATGCATCGCTGTTACTTTCAACCATTTCCTGCATCATGGCAAGAACAATAGCATTTTCCTTCATCTGCCAGCTTACTGTGCCGATGAAGCCAGGTGTATTTTTAAAATGACTGTGGGTTCCGAAGTATTGAGCGATCTCAACATCTGGATTAATTACGCGGTCGACTTTACGGAATAATTTCAGGAAGAAACGATTACCGTAAATGATCGAAGTGTTGCTTTGTTCTGCTGAAACTACCCGGGGCTTAACGTTTTCATCCTGATGTACATGATTTTCCAGCAACTCATTGCCGGTGAAATGGATCACACTTCCCGGCATGCTTACCAGCTGATGAGAAGCCATGTGTGTGATGAGCGCTCTTTGATAATCAATTCCATAGATCGCATCGTACAGAATCGCGCCTGGTTCAATAGCATCCATTAGTGCTATCACGGATTGCTGACAGCTTTCTTTAAGCTTCGCAGATAATTCTCCGGTAGCACAGGCAACCGGCAGCTGATAAATTTCTGACAGTCCACTTTGATACGTAACCTCCATTAGCAGGATCACAGCAAAGCTGTTGCTCATCGGAATGAAGGCATGCTGAATGATCGTTATGTTCTCCAGTACCCTGCCCTTACCGCCAAACCACCGGAGTTTCGAAACATACTGCGGCAGAATGTGGGAAGAAAGTTGCATCAATATTTTTTCACTGGTGATTTCACTCCAGTTGTTAATAGTGATTTCAGGAATGGAATTCTGATGACCACTATCCGTACGTACTTTTTCAAGAACGAACCACAGACAATGATGTGAGGCCAGCGTGAAGAAGTAATTATTTTCTTTTATCAGCGGAAATTTATTGTTGCTGAAAATTTCTTTAGGTACATACCCACGAAAATCCTCCAGATTGAGTTCAGCAGGCTGTATGTACCGGGAAAGATTGACAACAACCAGGATGCTCTCTTCCTTATAAGTTCGTACGAACGCAAAGATTTTCGGATTGTCACAGGCAACGAATTTCAAATCACCGTAGCTGAAGGCCTTGAACTGTTTTCGTTTGTTGATAACACGTTTCATCCACCACAAGAGAGAGGTAGTGTTCCGGCTTTGGAAGTCTACATTAACAGATTCATAATGATAATCCGGATCAAGGATCACCGGTAAATAAAGTTTGTGCGGATTGCATTCGGAAAATCCGGCATTACGCCCCGGGGACCACTGCATAGGTGTGCGTACACCATCCCGGTCACCGAGGTAAAAATTATCTCCCATACCAATCTCATCACCGTAATAGATCACCGGTGTTCCGGGAAGGGAAAAGAGTAAGAAATTCAGTAACTCAATTTTATTTCGATTATTACCCATCAGCGGAGCCAGCCGGTGTCGGATGCCAAGATTTATTCTCGCCTTCGGATCCTTCACATACGTCTTGTACATATAGTCGCGTTCTTCATCGGTAACCATTTCCAGTGTAAGCTCATCATGATTCCGAAGGAAGACAGCCCATTGGCAGGTTGGCGGTATTGGGGGGGTCTGATCGAAAATATCCGTGATCGGATAACGGTCTTCACTTTGCAACGCCATGAACATTCGCGGCATCAGCGGGAAGTGATAATTCATGTGACATTCATCCTCATTGCCAAAGTAGGCTGCAGAATCTTCAGGCCACATGTTTGCCTCTGCCAGGAGTAACGTTCCGGGGAAATGTTCATCAACATGACTTCTAAGCTTCTTCAGAAAGTCATGTGTCTCCGGCAGGTTCTCACCATTGGTATTTTCACGTTCGAATAAATAAGGAATAGCATCCAGCCGGAAACCATCAACACCCATGCGGCACCAGAAATCCAGAATGTCCAGCACTTCCTGCTGAACTAACGGATTGTCATAGTTCAGGTCGGGTTGATGAAAGAAGAAGCGGTGCCAGTAAAATTGTTCCGCTACCGGATCCCACGTCCAGTTAGACGTTTCAAAATCCTGGAAGATGATCCGTACATCTTTGTATTTTGTCGGGTCGTCTGACCAGACATAGTAATCACGTAACAAAGATCCACGCGGAGCCTGACGGGCCCGCTGAAACCAGGGATGCTGATCAGACGTGTGATTGATAACGAGTTCAGTGATCACTTTCAGATCACGTCTGTGCGCTTCATTCAGAAATTTTTTGAACTGCTCAAGATCTCCGTATGCCGGATTGATGGAATAGTAATCTGCAATATCATAACCATCATCTTTTAGCGGAGACGGATAAAAGGGGAGAACCCAAATGGCCGTTACACCCAGGTCTTTCAGGTAATCCAGTTTTTCAAGCAGTCCCTCAAAGTCACCTATGCCATCGCCATTACCATCGCGAAAAGCCTTGATGTGCAATTCATAGATCACGGCATCTTTGTACCAGTGAAGTATGGGATCAAATTGTATTTCATCGGTCTCCATGGTAAATGGGCATTTCGTCTGTTAATAAAAATTGTAAACCATCTTCCTGAAGCTCAATCTTGATTTCCTTCTTTTCATCAAGTTTGATGTATTCATCATCCACATGCAGGTGAATGCCTTTCCAGAATATTTTTAGTTTTTTTGCTTTGAGAATATTGAAGAAAGCAGGTTGCTCTTTTCCCATGATCTTATTGAGTACATATTGCGCGAGTTCCTCACGTTGTGATTCGGTAATCAACACCACTTCAAATACACCATCACCCGGATCGGCCATAGGTACGAGATGAAGATTCGGACCAATCAGGCTTGTATTCATGATCTCTACCATCAGAAACTTACCGGAATACTGAGCTTCATCGATTTCAATCATACATTCATGGGCTTTGTATTTCAGAATGATATCGTGAAAGGTTTCCAGTGCGGTCTTGATATCTTTTGCGGCAGATGGATCTTCTTTCTTTTGCTTTTTCATTTCCTGAATGAGCTGCGGAAACAAGCCAAATCCCATCCCTTCCAGAAAGAATTTTTGCTGTGCCAGGTTGTAGATCCTGCCTACATCAAATTTCTTCTTGTTCTCTGTTTTCCACTGCGATATAATTTCAGCAGGTGTGCCTTCGATCTGCAGTGTCTTGGCAATGTTGTTTGCTGTACCTACCGGGATAAGTCCAATAGGCAAACGTTTATCCATTAACTCAAGAGCGGTTTTTCGTATGGTCCCGTCACCTCCGGCTACAACAATAAAATCGATCGGGGAGGACAATTTTTCCCAGCCCTCCTCTTTTGTAGAAGAATAACTACACTCATAACCCGCCTCTTCCAGCGCGATAATCAGTTTGTCTGTTAGGTCATCACCTTCACCCGCATTCGGGTTGTGAATCAGTTGTGCAAATTTCATGAGGTAAAACGTTCTCAAAATGTTCAATAGATAATGGTGCCAATGGGAGGAATGAAATTGTTTATGCTTACTGCATGAGAATATTGGTAACAAACGATGATGGCATTTATAGTCCGGGAATTGCTTCGCTCGCCAAGGTCGCAGCAAGATTTGGTGAAGTAAAAGTAGTAGCCCCTGACGTTGAACAGTCTTCAATGGGTCATGCGATCACAGCATCAAGACCATTGTTTTATAAAAAATCACCGGTGAATTTTGAGAACATCGAAGCGTACCGCGTGAATGGAACACCAGCAGACTGTGTGGCACTGGGGTCACACCTGTGGGCACAAACAGATGTAGTGCTCTCTGGAATTAACATCGGTTCGAATCTGGGAAACTCCATGTGGCATTCGGGTACACTCGCAGGTGCCAAGCAGGCTGTACTTCTGGGGATGAAAGGAATTGCATTAAGCACTCCTTCAGGAAAAACAGAACCTGACTTTGCAGCACTTGAGCCTTTTGTTGAAAAAACGTTAGGCTTGCTGCTGGAGAATCCGAACCTCTCCCTCATCAATGTAAACTTTCCACCACAACCTACCGGTATCAAGTGGACACGTCAGGCGGTACAACAATACGATGGCAAGATCGTTCCGGGTACAGATCCGATGGGTCGGAAACATTACTGGTTTACGGTGGTACCGTTAGAACCTGCAGAGGAGGGAACAGACCGATGGGCGGTCGAAAACAATTTTGTTTCGATCACCCCTTTACGCCTTGATCTCACCAACGAAAATGAATTAATGAACGTGTTGCAAAAAGTGCCGGTAGACTAACACGGTATTAACTTTTACGTGTTGTGATAAAGACAACATGTTCGATAACATCATCGGTATTACAGCGGGAGTATTCACCGCTGTTTCCTTATTGCCCCAGTTGATCAAGATCATCCGGGAAAAGAAAGCTGAGAATCTTTCCTTTCCTTTTTTGTTCATTTTATTAACCGGGCAGTGCCTCTGGATCTGGTATGGAATTCTTCGGGAAGATCCACCTATTATTCTGACCAATGTGACCTCTGGCGTTTTAAATACAGCAGTCATTATAATGGGATTAAAGTATAACGTTAAATCGGCTTGATATGGATAATTGGTTAGCGATCATTCAGGAGAAGCTAATGCGCTGGTGGGAGTATCTGATCAGAATGTTACCCAATGCGGTGCTGGCAATTCTGGCGATGGCCTTCTTCATCGTGCTGGCGAAGGTAGTTCAGCGCTTCACCAGACGGGTTTCATTGCGTGTATCGAAGAGTGAATCCATCACAAGTTTATTATCCGGTATTGTCTATTCAGTCATTATTATTATTGGCTTCATGACAGCGCTCGAGATTCTGAAGCTGGAGAAAACAGTATCATCTATTTTAGCAGGAGCGGGTATTATTGGGTTAGCACTGGGTTTTGCCTTTCAGGATCTGACATCCAATTTTATCTCCGGTGCGTTCATCGCGTTCAAAAGACCGTTTGAAGTAGGGCATACTGTGGAGACGAACGGCTTTATTGGTACGATCGAAGAGATCAGGCTGCGATCTACAACAATTCGAACCTTTGCCGGGCTTCATGTCATCCTTCCGAACAAGGACATTTTTCAACGGCCGATCATAAATCATTCGCTCACACCGGAAAGGAAAGTTGAGCTTGAATTTCACATCGCGAATACCATTGATCTTAAATTTATCGAAAGCAAGATCCGTCAGGCTTTGCTGAACGACAAGATTGATATGCGTGATCTCCGCATTTATTTCTCGGCAATTGAAGATCCCCGATTTAAAATATATATATCCTTCTGGACCAAGACCAATACGGAACTGATCGAGTTCATGCAGGCCAAGCATCAGGCTATTCTCGCTATCAATAAAGCGTTTATAGAGAGTAAAATCTATACCATTCAGTTTCCTGCGCAGGCAAAAGAACCTACTCAGCAAAAAAATTAATCTCGAATTTGAAACCTGGAATCTGGAATATGGATGTCAATAAAGCTTTTGACACGTCTTGCAAAAGAATGTTCTCCGGTTTGTTTTTCCGAGGTATGCTTTGGTTAATGATGTTCCATCCCGCGGACAGATTCTCTTTGTATGAGCTTGCCAGTTTTTCCGTAAAACGAATGCCTTTTTCCATTTCAGGAAATCGAAACTGTAGTTGACTACTTCATGGATCAGTTGCCTCTTTTTAGCTGCTGGCAGGTCGCCCAGTTTGCTTTTAGGATGAACCTTGATACGGAACAGTACTTCATTTTTAAAAATATTTCCTGCACCGGAAAAAATAGACTGATCAAGGATTGCATCACAAACCAGAGTTTTGGGCTGATCATTGAGTTTAATAAGGGCCTGTTTCGCATCGAATTTTTTATTCATGATGTCGGCCGTCCAGTCATAGATATCATCGAGTGGTTTCTCCAGCAACTGGATGGCGCAGGCGTAGAAATTTATTTCCCCACCCTTGAATTTCAGATGAAGTCGTGGCTTGGTTGGTTTCTGATCATTGATGAGATACGACCCGAACAATAGAAAATGAATGCGAACGGTGAATGTGGGAAAGCAGATAAGAAAATGTTTTCCCCAGGTTTTGAGGTCCGTTATTTTCAAACCGGTTAATGTCTCCGGGTTTAGTTTTTTAGTATTGCCGGTGGCTTCAAGTATCTTTTTGCCTTTGAAACGTAGTGCTTCTTCTTTAAGAATGACAATAGAAGGACCTTCAGGCATTCAGATCAGGTTTGTTCTGACATGGTCTTGAGTTCAACGATTTCAAGATCCCGCGTAGCCGGACCAGTAAGTACTTTTCCGTCCGGATCAAAGCGTGACCCATGGCAAGGACAGTCCCAGGTTTGTTCAGCCAGGTTCCAGGCAACACTGCACTTCAGGTGCGTGCAGGCAGGTGACACCGCATGCAATTGCCCTTCGCTGTCTTTAGATAGAGCGATCACCTGGCTATCATACTTTACCACTTTACCTTCTCCGGGAGCAAGCCCTGCAAGAACATCAAGATCTTTTACATCGAACCATTTGCCTACAAATTGTTTAACCACATCGGCATTGTGTTCAATGAAGTCCGTAAAGCCAGCCAGTGGTTTTATACGCGATGGACTGAAAAGGTCTTTATATAAACTTTCATGGTGCAGGATCATGTCTTTCAGTATAGCAGCCGCAATGGTGCTATACGTCATACCATTTCCACCATAGCCTGTCGCCACATAAATGTTCTCAGAACCTCCCGGAAGTTTTCCGATATAGGGCAATCCATCTACGGGCTCAAAGTATTGTGATGACCATTGGTATACCACTTCCTGTACCGGGAAATATTTTCGCACGTGATTCTCCAGGTTACGGAAGCACTGTTCTGTATTTTCTTCGTGCGCGGTTTTATGATCCTCACCTCCGGCAATCAGATACGTTTCACCGGCAATAGTTTGTGACCGGTAGTAGTGATACGGGTCCTGCATATCATAGGCAAGCCCTTCGGGATACGAGTCATCGGTCAGTTTAATAGCCATCGCATAGCTTCTCCAGGGAGCGCAGCGCAAATGCAGAATATTTACTCCCGGAGGGATATGTGTAGCATAGATCAATGAACTGCAGGTGAATTCGCCTTTATCGGTTTGAAGAGAAACGATATTGTCTTTTTCTGTCGCGTCCTTCAGGGGAAGGTTCTGCAGAATTCGTCCGCCTGATTTCTCAAATTGTCTGGCCAGTGCATAGATATAGTGCAGGGGGTTGAACTTCGCCTGACTTCCTACAGCAATTGCTTTTTTAAAGGGAATGGGCACAGGAAGATCAGCAGCAAACCTTACGTTCAGCCCTACCTGATCGCAGGCTTTATAAATATCGTCAAGTTCTTCAGCCTGTTTTTTATCTTCGGCAAACAGGAATGCAGGAACTTCTTCAAAACCACAGTCTATTTTTAATTCCTGAACATTTGATTTGATAAATTCTATTGCTTCGCGTGCAGCACTGGCTACCAGACGTGCATCATTGACACTGAAGTTTTTGATAATAGTAGTATACGGAGTGTCAAGCAATGTATTGATGTGTGCTGTTGTACCTCCGGTTGTTCCGAACCCTAATGTATAGGCTTCAAGAATGAGGCATTTTTTACCGGACATTTGTAACAGGTACCCGGCAGTAATTCCGGTTATTCCGCCACCAGCAATCACCACATCATAGTGTCTGGAATTTTCAGATACAGGTTCGGGAATGTAGCCGGGCATATCCTGCCAAAGACTTACGTAAGCACCATCTCTTCGGATCATAGAACTAGTGTTTACTCTGAGGTGAAAATTATTCTGCCAGAGTATCTGCCCGAATGTGAGGTTGCAATTCTACAACCCTGAGTTGGGTTTTTGAAGGTGGAAATAATTAGTACAGGAAATTACTGCTTGTTGAATGTTTTTCCAGAATTTTTACTTTTTGGTAATGCTTTAGGCGTTGCGGTGGGATTTTCATCCTGAGGTGCCTGATGATCCTGTGTGGTTGGTGGTTTCCGTTGTTTTTCTTTTTTGTCTTTAGCCATACTACATAGGTTTTTACTACAACAGACAAAATTGTTGTGCCTGAATGACCGTCATGAATTAAGAAGGTCCGAAGGTGTGATCCTTAAATGCGAGGCGCATAGACACCACATCTGAAAACTTGTGCAGTCAAATACAAGAAGAGGGCATACATCTCCCCGCTTCTGTTGATTCAAGGCAGGTACAGAATTTTGCGGACAGTCTTCAAAATAAATTAAGTCCTATGGAAACTACAGATCAAATGATTCGCGATCAGGCGAACACAGGAACACGTCACAAGGAAGGCGAGTTGACAAAAGCGATTGAGGATCAGACAGCAAAAATTCCTTCTGATGTATTCCTGTACACGTCATTGGGAGCTATGTCAGTTTCACTCATTCTGAAGATCATGGGTAAAAGTCACCTGTCATTATTCATTGGTCAGTGGGCTGCACCATTCCTGTTGTTCGGTATTTACAACAAGCTGGTGAAGCAGCAGGGACATGACAAAGTGGATAAAGGCGAAGAGCCTTCCCTGCAAGGGTTAGCCTGAGTGTCTTTATATCTGATGACGGCATCCGATCCGAATCCTGTTGCTAGTATTTCTGAAACAAACCTGGAACTATTCACATTAATAAACATCATTATGAAGGCTGCTGTATTTCACAAAATGGGTGACATCAGCGTGGACAACGTAGAAGATCCGCGCATTGAACAACCCGATGATATTATCGTGCGCGTAACTTCTACTGCTATCTGCGGATCAGACCTTCATATTTATGATGGCTATGTTCCCCAGGCAAAGGACCTGATTATGGGTCATGAATTTATGGGTGTCGTGGAAGATACAGGACATGCTGTGACCAAACTGAAGAAAGGTGATCGTATCGTGGTTCCGTTTACCATTGCCTGTGGTCATTGCTTCTTTTGCTCGCAGGGCTTTCATGCAAATTGTGAACATTCAAATCCTGAAAACTATGGTCCCCGGGGAAACTTACTGGATCAGAAGGGCGGAGGACTTTTTGGTTACACGGATTTATATGGTGGGTATAGTGGTGGACAGGCGCAATATGTGCGCGTGCCTAAAGCCAACATCGGTCCGAAAATTATTCCGGATGGTCTGAGTGATGACCAGGTATTATTCCTCACCGATATCTTTCCCACAGGCTGGTCAGCGGTAAAGTGGGGGAAAGTAAAACCCGGAGATACGGTTATTATTTTCGGCAGC
>DASXWH010000078.1:0-1886 GCA_036503775.1 Ohtaekwangia sp. | reverse complement strand
CGGTTTTGTTATTGCGTCACCGCTGGCGTGGTTTGTGATGACCCAATTCCTCGATGAGTTTGCCTATAAGATCACGATGGGGCCGGGCATATTCATACTGGCTTTTGGAACAACTATTCTTATTGCCATGCTGACGGTGGGTTACAAATCTTTTCGTGCGGCTACAGCTAATCCGGTGAATTCGTTACGGTCGGAGTAGAGCACCGATTTAGAAATTTTAATGTATAGTGGATTTATCCGATTAGAAACGTTTACAAACGACTACAAACGTTTTTCATACGGCTTTAAAGAATGATGCCGCGATCTTGTGCCCATGATCACCATCAAAAAAGCTGAACATCGTGGGCAGAAATGCCTTTTTATTATGGGGAAACTTACCACGGATTGCCTGACTGCTATTCGTGGTTTTGACGGACGTAAATACAGCGCAACACAGAAAAGCTGGTATGTACCCGAAGGGGTTGGCGTGGAGGCAAAATTGAGATGCACCCTGAAACAGTTCGACACGGTTTTGTCTGATTATTCGGCCTGTGGAGCGGGTACTGATTCTGCGCATTGCCTGGTTCCTGACGCTTACCAGGAAACGCTGAGGCGGCTTCGGTATAGTGATGCTACGGTACAGAACTATACAATTCAATTCCGGAAGTTTCTGGAGTTCATTGCCCCGGCCCCGGTTGCAGACATCACACCGGAAATGGTGATCCGATACCTGCAGCACCTCGTGGATGACCGCAACGTTTCTATAGCCACCCAGAACCAGGCGGTTAATGCGGTGAAATTTTATCTGGAACAGGTTAAGAAGAATGAACGCAGCGTTTATTTTATTGACAGGCCGAGAAAGGAATCCAAATTACCGACCGTATTGAGCACAGAAGAAACCGAGGCGCTTTTGCTTCAGGTCACAAATATCAAACACCGTTGCCTGTTGAGTTTACTATACTCATCCGGTTTGCGGATAAGCGAGGTGTTAAATTTAAAGCCACGAGATATTGATGTTGACCGCAAGGTAATTATGGTGCGTGGAGGGAAAGGATCGAAGGACCGGGTAACGCTATTGTCTGTTGCGTTAATCGAAATGCTTCAGCTGTATAAGGACAAGTATTGTCCAGGGGAGTGGTTATTTGAGGGGCCCGACAAGTCGGCATACAGCGCCCGAAGTGTAAACCAGATCATCAAGCGAGCGGCAAGCAAGGCAGGGATTTCCAAAAATGTAAGTGCCCATACCCTCCGACATTCATTTGCTACACATTTGCTGGAACGGGGAACAGATCTCCGTTACATACAGGTTTTGCTGGGTCATGAGAGTTCACGGACAACGGAGCGGTATACCCACGTAACTAAAAGAGGTTTTGAACATCTGCTAAGTCCCTTGGATTATTTAGCTTTGGGAAAACGTTCGGAAACCAATAGGGAAATATAGGACATATGTCTTATATCCGAATGTTAGGCGCAATTCAAAATGCATTGGACAGATTTAAAAAAACGAATCTACTTTGAGGACGGATCCTTGCGAGACATCTATGTTCTCGGCACGACAACAATGGATTGGGAGAAGTGGGCAGACTTGGTTAACAAAAAGTATCGTGTTGAATTTTGGGATGCGAAGACGGACTTGCGGACCGACAAAATTGACTTTGCGACTGTTAAAGAGTACTGGGAGTCGAACGGACAAAGAGAAGTAGTCACAGCGACAATTAATTTAGACTCGATAGTGGTTAAGTGCTATTTCTTTGACGATTCGGAAATTGAAAACGACATTGACCCAAGAGAATTTAGAACGTTGGACGATCATATAAAACTTATACAGTATCTGAACGACA
This sequence comes from Ohtaekwangia sp., assembly GCA_036503775.1. Classification (GTDB taxonomy): domain Bacteria; phylum Bacteroidota; class Bacteroidia; order Cytophagales; family Cyclobacteriaceae; genus Ohtaekwangia. Next base: position 66 of record DASXWH010000078.1, on the reverse strand, counting down.
TCTCTGTTGCGCTGGACAAAGACGTAATCGTGACAGACGAGAACACACAGGATTCTGTATTGATAA
>DASXWH010000077.1:0-82029 GCA_036503775.1 Ohtaekwangia sp. | reverse complement strand
AGTTCCTGCATTGAGTTTTGCGTAGGTAATCACTTTTCCGTTAGTCCAGCTGTCTAGGGTAGATTCATCCCACGACTTCATGGAAAGGATAAATGTAAAATGAAAGTGACTGTTGGGTGGCGGATCTTCAGCTATGCCCCGAATGGTAGCGGTATATCCCTGCGCCAGAAACATTGTCTTACCCAGCGGTGACTGATCTCCAAAATATCGTTTTGCTGCGGAAGCCGTAATGACCAGGTTCCTTTCGTTTTTTAATACGCTGTCAGGATGCCCTTCAAGCAATTTGAAATTGAAAAAGCGGAAGAAATTGGAATCCGCCAGAACCAGGTTAGGTTCTGTAAAGGTCTTATCCTGATACCGCATGGGAAACGTTGCCCAGCTGGCAAGACGTAACACAGACTTTATATCCTTTTGTTTTTGCAGCGCACCCGCCAAAGGAGCACCGGTATAGGCCGAACGGATCTTCCGGCCCTGTAAACTTCCTTCAAAACCTATGCGATAGATTTGTTTCGCATCCGGATGAAAGGTGTCGTAGGTGAGTTCGTCTTCAATGTAGAGGATGATCAGAAAGCTGCAGGCAATCCCAATAGTAAGTCCGAAAAGGTTTATTAGTGAAAACCCCTTGTGACGGATCATGTACCGAAAAACAATGGACAGGTAACTCTTGATCATGGACAAAAAACGAAAACAATATACGTCATTTCGTTAAGTCACTGAAGAGAATGTAGTGTCATCGGCCATTTGCCAACGATCATTGGTCATTGCCGTACTTTTTGCGTCCGGATATGTGATTATTATTCGTTTCGCAAGGAATCCACCGGGTTAGCATCTGCTGCCTGAAATACTTTCAGTGAAATAATAGCGGCTGCAAAGAGTAACAGCAACAGAACCGGTGTGAATAACAACAGGCCTGTAACTGATACTTTATAGGAGAAACCGGCAAGCCACCATTGGCTTGCATTCCAGGATAACAGTAGTCCCAGTAGGCTACCTAAACCAATGAGCGCAAGTGATTCCTTTGACAACAAATGAATCATAGTCCTCAGATCTGCACCCAGGATTTTACGAATACCGATTTCTTTGGTACGGAGTTCCACCTGATATGCCGTCAGCGCATAAAGTCCCATGCCGGTAATGACGAGAGAGAGCACAGCAAAATAAATAAAGAGTGTAATTGTTTTTTGTTCTGCTGCATACTGCTTTTCAAAAGCATCGTCCATGAAATAATAATCAAACCGCTTATCCGGAAAAACCTCGGACCATACCTTGCGAAGATCTGGTAAAGCGCCTGCATTTGCTTTGATGAAAGCCGTAGAGACAGCAGGAGAAACTTGCCACTCATCATAGGGCAGACCACGAAAATTCCAGGCCTGCATCATCACAGGTTCGATGGGATTGTGCAGGGACGTAATATGAAAATCCTTTATCACACCAATAACCGTTAAAGTACCCTGGTCAAACGGGCGTTGAATTTTTTCTCCGATCGGATTTTTCCATCCTGCATCTTTCACAAAAGATTCATTCACCAACACTTTATCGTTCCACTGTTGCCATGAAAAATCTCTGAATGACTTTCCCTGAACCAAAGGAATATGCATGACGTCCAGAAATTCACCGTCCACCTCTTTGGCATTTACATTAAAATCGATGTCCTGTCCTGCTGAATGTATTTTGACCTGTTCCGTAATGTGTTCCATATTCAGCAGATTTCCGGACCGGGAAGTAAAGGTTACCTGATCAAAGCCTGCCTTACTCAGCTGAACGGTCAGATAACCGAGCCTGGTACGAGAAAGAGAGTCTGCCGGAAGAGTTATTCCAACAATATCTTCCTTTGAAAAACCCAGATCATATTTCTGTATGTACCGGAACTGAGCGAATATCACCGCGAATGAAATTAACACTGCGGAACACAACGTAAACTGCGCCACCAGTAATACTTTGCGCGATTTACTGCCACCCGAAAACGAAGGTGATTTCCCGCGTAATATGCTGACCGGTTTAAAGGAAGAAAGAACAAAAGCCGGATAAACCGAAGCGAACAATGCCAGCATCACCAGGACCATTAATGCAGCGCCCATAATCAGAAGACTTCTTTCCCAGCTAAATTCCAAAACCTTACCGGTTACAGCCGTAAAAGCAGGTTGCAGCAGCTGAATAAAACCAAAAGCGAGAACAGCTGACAGAATAAGTATAAATAATGACTCACCCATAAATTGCCGTGTGAGCTGATAAGGACGTGCGCCCACAACTTTCCGGATACCAACCTCTTTATACCGTTCCATGGACTTAACGGTAGACAGGTTGATGTAATTGAACAGAACGATGCAGATCAGTATTGCGGCCACCGTGGCAAAACCAAAAATGTAATTCTTGTTGCCTTTTACCGAGTCAAATTTAATTCCCGAAATAAAATGGAGTTCATTGAGAGGTTGTGCCCGAAAGGTTATTCCGGAAAGAGGTTCATGTTTTTTCGAAAGCCCAGCCAGAATAGAATTCAATTGGGATGATGTGATATCTTTCTTCAACACGATGTAGGTGATCGTATTAAATTTCCATATGGCATTCGGATCCTGCTCGGCCTTAACGGACCCTATCAAACCGTGACGCGGAAGAACTGTATTATCAGGAAGGTCTTTAAAGATTCCAGTCACCGTTAAAAGTTTTCCGTCAACTTCCAGTGTTTTATTAAGTGATGCCGATGCGATACCAAAATACTGTGCTGCGGTTGATTCACTTAAAACAATTTTCAGCGGATCAGATAATGCCTTTGCAGGATTACCTGCTATTAGCTCGTAATCAAAAACATCGAAGACCTGAGGATCGGTTATTGAAAAACCTTCCTGTTCGATCATTTCACCCAGAAATTTCACCTGATGTTTACCAAAAGGTTCGAATCGGACGTAGTTTTCTATCTGCGTATATCCGGTTTTGAGTTCAGGGCCCAGCAGGTCAGCTGTAATAGCCATATGATCTTGTCCTCCGGGATGATCCATTAAAGAAGAGAGCCTATATGTGCGGTCAGCAGCCTGATGAAAGTGATCATACGTTAGCTCATTATGAACATAATAAATAATCAGCACGCAACTGGCCAGGCTGATACTAAGACTCAGAATCGTCATGGCTGAAAAAACCCTTGCCCTTAACAATGACCGGAAGGCAATCGTAAAATAATTCCGCAGCATAGAATCAAACGGTTAGATAGTACCTGTTAGTTAAAGTCAATTGAAGTGCCACTATAAAAAAGAGGTTTTTTATATTAGAATCAAAGATTCACGTTTCTGATTCTGGGCGCATATGAACGGAGGTGTCCGTGACCGGGCAATTCGCACGGCTCATTCTAACGCTCTTAATTTGACCTGCGGAGCTAAATTCGTTACTTACAAAAGTATTGTGTCTCATTGAAACCTAATTCAACTCCGTATGAAAAAGCTAACCTTTCTCAGTTTACTGCTTGTATTTGCCAGCTTAGTACATGCACAGATCTATTTCAGGGCCGGTGGCGGATATGCATTGCCGTTAGCCACACAAGGAGCCGGACAGAAAAACATGACCGTACAAAACGGTAATGGCGCAACCTTGTCTGCTACTTCAGAATTGGTTAAAGCTTCGTATGGTGCCGGAGTAAATTTTAATTTAGGTGCCGGCTATATGTTTTCAAAACATATTGGAGCTGAGCTGAATTTCAGTTACCTCCTGGGAAAAGAATTTGAATCCAGCACAACGGTTATTGAAGAAGATGAATCCATAGAACTTGTTGCCTCGACAAAGTCAAAGGCAATTTATATAACTCCGGCATTGGTCATTTCAGCGGGAGAAGGGAGTAAGGTTCCCTACGCAAAACTCGGTGTTGTTATGGGGGTTCCGCAGTTAGATCAGAAGCTGACTATTTCCATGGATGGTACAGATGGAACCAATACAGCAACCGGTAACTACAAATATCAAAAAGGAATGTCGTTCGGATTCATGGGAGCTGTAGGTATGAACTGGATGGTGAGCAACAACATCGATATTCTTACTGAAATTAATTTTATCAGTATGACCTACTATCCCAAGGAATATGTTCTTACAAGCCTGGTATCCAACGGAGAGAAACAGGATCTGGATGATTTCGATGAATATGACAAGAAAACTATTTTTAAAGAGAAGATTGATGTAGTGGAGGATCCTGATCAGGATGAACCTCGGGAAGCGCTTCAGGAAAGTATGCCGTTCAGTTCAATATCCTTTCAGGTTGGCATCGTATATTTTCTGGGACGTAACCTGGATTAACACCCTTTTTGCGATTGACTATTTACACGCTACTTACTTCCTGAGCAGTAGATCTTCTCATAGTCTTCATGTTCATATACTTCCTTGCGTAGCATTTTACCTTCGTGATTATAGTAGATCACAACAAAGATGGAAGCTTCTTCAACATGCTTCTCGGTAAAGTACATGGGCATCTCGGAAGAACCAACATTTACAATATCGCTGAATGTGGGAGGAATAATAAATCCACGTTTACTGTGAAGTACACCATACTTATTGTCCTGGTGAAGAATAGCCAGTTTTCCTTCGGCTGAATCCTGTATCAGTTTGTAGCCTTTGATCTTATCTTGTAAGATCCGTTTCGTGCTGACTTCATAAAGCATCCATTGAAAATTCTTTTTCACAAAAGCTACCGAATCACTCCATCGCTGAACTTCGGAAAAGCCAAAATCACTTATCGGTTTGCCATCCCACCCAACAAAACCGAAAGCGCCATCCTTATATGCCACTACAGATTCCCGGTTGTACACCGTAAGGTTCTTGAGGTAGGCTGGTTTTATTAATTTTTTGCTACGAATATCATACAATCCGAACTTCATAGCCTTGAGCAAGGAAACTACACCATCTTTAGCCGTTCCGATGGCATCGTATTCTACCGGGAGAAGCACCTTACCGGCAGAATTGATCAGCCCTTTTTTTTCCTTTACGGAAACAATGAATGTTTCATTTCCCCCATGCTGAATCTTATCGTAGGTGACGGTAAAAAGTTTTCTTCCTTTCTGATCAAAAACAGTTTTCTTCCCGCCCTGATCCAACAACAGATATACAGCGGAATCCTGTCCGGGTATAAAGGCAAACTGACCCGGTTGTTTTATCTCAATTTTCCGGGCTGCACTGATATGCGCTGTCAGCGTATCTCCTTTAACACCTATGGCAAAGGGACCGGCAAATTGAATGGTATCATACGGGAGGGATTTGAATTTATCTAAAGGTCTGGTGAGCTGCCAATGTTCCTTAACCTGAACCGCAGCCCAGGGTTTATTCAGAAGTACATCGCGATAGGTGTGAAGTTTATCATCCTGGCGTAACGTAACCTGATCCTGATGCCGGGCCATCACGCCACAGAATGTTTCTGACAAAACCTGGTTCTCAAAAGGAATGCAAATGTTCAGATCTGCATCCAGCACACCTTGCAAATTGCCGGATCTGCACCATACTAAATTATCTGACCAGGGTTTTACCTCATCATACATATCGGATACCTGTAATTCATTTTGATCTGCCAGCCCCGCCAGAGAAGCCGCTGTTGATATCCTGTACTTTGAATCTTGTAACAGCACAATGTTGGAACCCAGCACGATAACATCATCCAGAGATGAATCCAGCAAGGGAAGACCGGTAAATGTCCAGATTGACCATCGGTTATTTCTTTTGAGTGATAAAAGTTTTCCCTGAAGTATACGGGCATCTTCAATGGAATCTCCACCTGCGCTGAATCCGGCTTTATGAATTACCTCCCGTCCGGTTTCTTTTTCGATGATCAAAAAACCAAATCCGATATCTTCTACGGAAAGAATTTCTCCGGCATAAATAACGGAGCCGTTCCGGGCAACGATCCCCTCAGGCAGAACAAGAATATCTTCTGTTACATTGCCACATACATAATCTTTGCTAATGTCCTCGGCCTGCGAAGTCAGGGTCTCAATACCCTCCTGATCCATAAAGCCAAAGCGACCGTTGTGTAGAAACGGAACCAGGTAGTTTTGTTCCAGGCGTAAAACATTATGGAGTGAATCACTTTGAAGGAAAGGGATGGATGTTAGTCGCTGTTCTTCTTTCAGCAAATGAAAAAGAATAGCTTTTGCTTTTGCAGCATGAATAGTGTGCGGATAAAGCTCCAGGTATTGTTGAAAGCTTTCTACTGAACCGGAAGCCACAAATATTTCAAAGATGCGTTTGTCAAGCTCCTGGCGATACGGAGTTTCGGGATACTCCGCGATAAAATTCCGGTAGCTCACCAACTTCTTATCCCGGGTTTTGTCTTCGTACAGAAGTCTTTCGTAATTGGCTTTGGCCTGACCGTAACGTTTTGCATCCGGGTACTTCTCCATATATCGTTTGAAGTCCAGGTAGGTATTCAGTTTTAACACATCTTCATAGGCTACTTCATTCCGGAGCAAGACAGCATCACCTTGTTCAGCCGCCAGCGGAAAGGCCGTCAGAAAATAATCATAACCTACCACCGAATTGGTTTGCTTCGCGCGCATGAATGCCGCACTATCAATCCGTTCACGGTACCGGACCAGGATCATACTATCCAATGGAAATTTCTTCAGGCGGTCGCGTGTCTTGATGGATGACAACTGATAGTTCAGCATCGAGCGCATAATGCTGGTGTAGGCAGAATCTACCTGAAAATTCGGGTTCTCCGGAGCAAAGAAATACTGCGCCATGATGTAGGGTGCAATACTGTTCAGGCTATCTTTCCGAATAGCCTTTTTCATTTGCACGTTGACCTTCTCCCACTTGTGCCTGGCAAGATTTTTTAGCGCGGCCCGTTCCGGAGAGATCTGCGAATAGCTGTTCAACCATCCCATCAGGGCAATACAGAGTATGATGTTCCTTCTTTTCAAACTTCAGCAGTTGGCTTCGGGTAAAACTACAAACTTCGATGCAAGAATCGGCCGAAGAACGATGGCCAAGTGTTGTATGATGTAATAAATTTTGTAAATTTTCAGGATGTTAACTGTCCGACATGGCCAAGCTTAAGAATATCATCAAGCAACTATCTGAGAAAGACTTTAAAGCAATTCATGATTCCCTTATTGAAAGCAACGCGGAGAAATCAGCTTACCTGTTAAAATCTCTCCGCGAAAGACAGCTCTCTGATAACAAGATCATGACCGAGCTGGAAGTTAACGCAAACGCTTACTATACCCTCCGCTCCCGATTAAATCTGAAGATTGAGGAATACCTGATGGGCCAGCTTGAAAGCCCACGCACAGATGTTCTCCGGAAGGTTGCCAATATCACTGAGGTACTCTTCACCAAGAAACGAGCTATCTCCATTGCCACGCTGAAAAAACTGGAGAAGGAACTGCTGGACTATGACCTCGCCAACGAGCTGACGGTGATTTATAAATCGCTGAAAAAACTCAACATCAATTCACCAGACTATTTTCAATACTCTCAATTATATAACCGGCACGTGGCCTATATGCTGGCCGTGGACAAAGCGGAAGATCTGCTGGCGGACTATTTTAAAAAGTTTGGTGATTATATGCTGAACGGAGGTGAAGTAGAAAAACTCGGACTGAGCCTGCTGATGAAAGAAATGCAAAATGTGGGCAAGCTATACGAGTCGCACAGGCTGTATGTCTATCAAAGCGGGATGTACATATTTCACCGCCTGTTTGTGGAGGTGGATGACAATATGCATCAGGAAGGTGAATCGATTGAAGACATCTTCGATAAGGTGCAGAAGATCTTTGAAAGCTATCATCTCGACTCTATCTATTATCACCTTAACCTGGTTTTTGAATTTCTTAAACTGGAGTATTACAACCATTACAAAGTTTACCGGCAGGCTGAAAAGTACTATGAAGAAGTCAACGATGCCTGTGCTAACCTGATGGTGAATTACTCTACGTATACTTTCCCTGCGCAATTCCTCTTGTCTAAACTAGACCGCCACCTGCGGGCCGGTACTGAAGCTGAACTGTATGCCGAGAACGAAAGCATCTTTGTTGACTATGAAATAGACATGATGGACATTCCCAAGCATATCGTTTATACGGTATACAGGGCGTTATCATCTTATTATGTCGGCAAATTTGAGGAGGCTGCCAAGCTGATCAATGGATTGCTGAATGACGTAAGCCTGAAAAAATATCCCTATGCCCAGCTGGAGATCAAGTCTATCCTGGCCCTGCAATATACCCTGATGCACGATATTGAACTTTTCAACCAGTTATCCAATAGTATTCAGCGCCAGATTCGCCTGTTCGGTAAGGACAGCTGCGAAAACATTCAGCTCTTCCTGAAAATACTGAAGATTGCCACGAGTGAGGCCAAGAAAGAAAAAGCCAAGAAGATACTGGCTGTAATACCCCGACTGAATTCCGTTAACGTCAGCTACTTTGCACCGACCAAGCTGGTCAAGCTGGATGACCGGTTTGTTAATCTTCTTACCGAATTTTAAACTCATCCCTTATAAAAAAAGAAAGGTCTCTGAGTTCAGAGACCTTTCTTTTTTTGGCCGTATCATATTACACTTCAAGCTTCAGAATGCTCTCATGAGAAAGTGGCTTGTTGAGGTATAATTTTACGTTCTCATATTTTTTGGAACGGTTAAAATCCTGTGGGTTGATCGAAGACGTCAGCATGACGATTTTGCACTTCTTCTTGGCGGTGTTAGTCAGTTTCTCAAATTCATCGAGAAATTGAAAGCCATCCATCAATGGCATGTCAATGTCCAGGAAGATCACGTCAGGTAATACCTGATCAGCAACATCCAGCTTCTCCATATTCTTCAGGAACTCAATAGCGCTCTTTGCACCGGTATGCGTGTAAATATTTTCCGTAACGGATGCTGCCTCAATCATTTTCTGATTAATCAGATTGTCGATCTCATTGTCGTCAATGAGCATTACGGTACGATACTTTTTTCCTGCCATAGTTAAAATGAAAGCTTTATAAAAATAAGGTATTACACCTAAATATCAAATTTAATCCCCTGTGCCAACGGTAGGGTATTACCATAATTTATGGTATTGGTTTGTCTGCGCATGTACACCTTCCAGGCATCAGAACCGGACTCACGACCTCCTCCGGTTTCTTTTTCGCCACCAAAAGCACCTCCGATTTCGGCACCGGATGTTCCGATGTTTACATTGGCTATACCACAATCAGATCCTTCTGCAGAAAGAAAACGCTCCATCTCATGCATATTGGATGTCATGATCGCGGAGGATAACCCCTGTTTCACATTATTTTGAAGCTCAATGGCATCCTCGATGGTTCTGTATTTAACCAGGTATAGAATCGGAGCGAATGTTTCCTGTTGTACAATGTCAAAGTCGTTGCTCACTTCTGCGATGGCAGGCTTTACGTAACAGCCAGACTCATATCCCTTGCCAGACAATACTTTACCTTTTACCAGGAAATTCCCGCCCTCTTCTGTTACCCTTTCCAGTGCATGCTTAAACATTTTAACGGCATGCTTATCAATCAGGGGGCCCACATGATTATGTGACTCCAACGGGTTGCCTATATTAAGCTGAGCATAGGCTTTGGTAAGCTTATGTTTTACCTCTTCGTAAACACTCTCCTGAACAATTAATCTGCGGGTGGTAGTACAGCGCTGCCCGGCAGTGCCCACGGCTCCGAACAATGCACCGCGTATCGCTACATCCAGGTTGGCATGCTCTGAAACAATGATAGCATTATTACCACCTAGTTCAAGTAATGACCTTCCCAGTCGCTCCGCTACAGTTTTCGCTACAGCTTTACCCATTCGGGTTGATCCGGTTGCAGAGATCAATGGAATATTTTCGTTTGAAGCAAGCCATTGCCCAACGGTATAGTCTCCATTAACAATACACGATACACCTTCCGGCACACCGTTCTTCTTAAAGACTTTGCTGATGATGTTCTGACAGGCAATGCTACACAAAGGTGTTTTTTCTGAAGGCTTCCAGATACACACGTCTCCGCAAACCCAGGCGAGCATGGAATTCCATGACCAAACCGCTACGGGGAAATTAAATGCCGAGATAACGCCTACTACACCTATCGGATGCCACTGTTCATACATTCTGTGATTAGGTCTCTCCGAATGCATGGTTAGTCCATGAAGCTGACGGGAAAGACCTACGGCAAAGTCGCAGATGTCAATCATCTCCTGCACTTCACCCAATCCTTCCTGGAGGGATTTACCCATTTCATATGAAACCAGCTTACCTAAGGGATCTTTATATTTCCGAAGCTGCTCCCCTACCTGACGTACCACTTCACCACGCTTCGGTGCGGGCCACTTTCGCCATTCTTTAAATGCTTCAAGAGATTTGTCTACTACCTTCTGAAAGTTCTTCTCGTCTGTAGCGTAGACGGAGCCGATCAATTTTCCATCTACCGGAGAATAAGAATCAAATTTTACACCTGTAGTCTTAAACCATTTCTCACCTGTAGCAGTACCGAGATTGGTTTTCTTAATACCTAACGAAGCCAGTGCTTCACGAATTCCGGAATTGTTCATGACTTTATCAGATCAGAGGCACAAAAGTAAGGGAATTCCGGAATTAGCCTAACGGGTGTTTTACACAAAATGAGTTCACAGTTCACCATTCAACTCCATATGTGCCTTTCTCTCCATCCGGATAAAATCCCTCAATCAAAATTCCACCACGTTTAAAATCAAGAATACGATTGAGGTCCTCCACATTATCAACCGGAACACGATCAATGTAGGCGATGATAAATTTTTCCTTAATGCCAGCTTCCTTCCATTTACCTGCGCTGATCTGTTTTACCCTTACTCCGCCTTCAAGCTGAAGAGCATTAAGTTCTTTGTACGTTATATCTTCTACAACTACACCGGCAAGTTCATATTTGATCTCGCGTTGCACTACCTCAAGACTTCCCTGATTGTTTTTCAACCGGGCTTTTGCTTGACTATAATTTCCGTCCCTCAGGTACGTAACGTTGATCTCTTTACCCGGACGATTACGGGCCACCCATTCCTGCAATTCAGAAACTGAATTTACACTGTGTCCATCAATGCCGGTTATCACATCACCAGCCAGAATACCAGAGGTTTCTGCTGCACTTCCTTCATTAACACGGTTAACCAGCACACCCTGGTTTATTTTTAAATTCAGCTCTTCTGCAATGGAAGCATTTACATCTGTGATCTGGATGCCCAGCAAACCCCGCTGCACCTGGCCAAACTCAAGCAGATCATCCATTACTTTCTTCACCAGGCTAACCGGAATGGCAAAAGAATATCCCTGGTAACTTCCGGAAGAAGTGGCTATAGCGGTGTTCACTCCAATCAGTTCACCTTTTAAATTCACCAGTGCACCACCACTGTTGCCGGGATTAACAGCAGCATCTGTTTGTATAAAAGATTCCACCTGCAAATTGTTTGTGCGGTCACGGAGTATACCAATGTTACGCGCCTTGGCACTTACAATTCCCGCAGTGACTGTAGAGTTCAGCTCAAAGGGATTTCCCACAGCCAGCACCCACTCGCCCGGACTGATCTGGTCTGAGTCTCCATACTTTAAAAAGGGAAGATTCTTTGCACGGATTTTCAGCAAGGCGAGATCTGTAGTTGGATCTGTTCCGATCAGCTTGGCATAAAAACGCTGATTATTATTCATCACCACTTCTATGCTGCTGGCATCTTCAATAACATGGTTATTGGTTACGATGTAGCCGTCATCTGAAATGATAACACCCGATCCGGACGAACGAACCGGGCCTTCCAGAAACTGTTGTAAGGGATTCACACTGAAATCACCGGGGCCGTAGGAGGTCTGAATGTGCACGACACCCGAAGTAACCTTGCGTGCCGGTGCCAGAAAATCCATCTCCTTCGGAACACGGTAGGAAGTATCCGATGTATAATTGGCCAGCACCAGTTGTTGTCGTTGTTCAATCGACTGATACGAGGCATTGGAGAAATCCAGAAAGCGAATAGTAAATAATGAACCCAGTATGCCACCCACGCATGCCGCCAGAATAACAATAAAAATCAGAATTGAACGCTTCATACCTATCCCATTTTACGATACCCTAATGTAACGCTTCCGTCTCAAAAAAGTATGAGAAGTCGACAGTCAACCGTCCACGGTCGACAGCCTGTGGACTGTGGTCCGTAGGCCGTAGACCTTAAAAAAAAAGCGCCCCGACCGAAGCCGGGACGCTTAACCACCTAACCTAACCCTCTGATCTTAACTAACCTTGATGGTTGTCTTTAGTGTTTTCTTCTCATCCTTCGGCACAGTAATCTCCAGGATGCCATTGTTGTAGGCTGCAGAAATCTTGCCAGCGTCTACATTTTCAGGCAGGGAGAATGAACGGCTGAATGTACCGTATTGTGTTTCGATAGAATGAAAGTTATTGTCTTTCTTTTCCTTCGTGAACTTGCGCTCGCCACTGATGGTAAGCAGATTGTCGTTCAGATCGAGTTTGAAATCTTCCTTGTTCATACCCGGAACTGCTACGTGGATCTCAAACGCTTTTTCAGCTTCGATAATATCCACACGTGGCACAAAAGAGTAGGCAGAACCACCGGCACGACTTACAGACTCATTGAAGAAACGGTCAATAAGATTGCTGAATGAAGTGGGTACAAAGTCATTCAGTGCGGAGTTATAACGAACGATACTCATAGTTTTTAAATTTTTAGTGTTTAACATGTTTTTCGTTGAACAATGACCCTATCAGTGAAAAGTATGCCGATGGATATTTTCAGCCATTACGACCGGTTTTATTGATATTATTCCACGTCCGAACGAAATTTTAAGACAAACTGGCCGAAAATGAGCTCTACCGCTTGGACAAACCTTCTTGCCGCAAGGGCACGCTTAACGTAAGTTTAGGCTCAACCAATTCTCAACCAATTCTCAACCATGACGAAACCCGGATTACTCGCCTTCTGCTTTTTATTTATTTCTATTCTGTCAGCAGCCCAAAAGAAAGATGGCTGGACCAACCTATTCAATGGAAAAGATCTTGCCGGCTGGAAACAACTCAATGGAAAAGCACCCTTTGAATTCAAAGACGGGGTACTTACCGGTACCAGTGTAGTCAATGAACCCAATTCTTTTCTGGCCAGTGAAAAGATTTATGGTGATTTCATTATGGAGTTTGAATTCAAAGTTGACAATGACCTCAACTCGGGTATCCAGTTCCGGAGCGAAAGCAAGGCCGACTATAAAAACGGAAGAGTTCATGGTTATCAGTTTGAAATTGATCCTTCCGCGAGAGCCTGGAGTGGAGGTATCTATGATGAAGCCAGACGTGACTGGCTGTATACCATGGAGTATAATACTTCAGCTAAGCCGGCATTCAAAAAAGGTGAATGGAATAAAGGCCGAATTGAATGCATCGGATCTGTGGTGAGAACCTTTGTGAACGGAGTACCCACGTCACACCTCATTGACGATGTAGCACCGAAAGGCTTTATTGCATTTCAGGTGCATTCCATTGACAAGCCCGAGTTTGCCGGCAAACAAATTCAGTGGCGTAATGCCCGCATCCAGACCGAGAACCTGAAACCCACCCCACTCGACAATATCTTTGTCGTGAATCTTACGCAGAATACCCTTTCTGAACAGGAAAAAAAGAACGGAGTCACGCTTCTGTGGGATGGACAAACAACCAGCGGATGGCGGGGCGCCAACAAAGATAAATTTCCCGAGAGCGGATGGCTAATTAAAGATGGTGTGTTGAGCGTGGTAAAATCCGATGGAGGCGAATCGAAGAACGGTGGAGACATTGTTACTACGGAAGAATACGGAGCCTTCGAACTTCAGTTCCAGTTCAAGCTTACCGAAGGTGCCAACAGTGGTGTGAAATACTTTGTAACGGAAAAAGAAAACACGCAAGGCTCGGCTATTGGCCTGGAGTACCAGGTCCTGGATGACGAAAAACATCCGGATGCCAAACAGGGGGTGGTTGGAAACCGAACACTTTCAGCGTTGTATGATCTTATCCCTCCGTTTAAAAATCCACGCGCATACCGGAAGATTGGTGAATGGAATATCGGCCGGGTGATCGTGTACCCTGACAATCGTATTGAGCATTACCTCAACGGATACAAAATGGTAGAGTATCAACGCGGCACGCCCATCTTCTATGCGTTGGTAGCCCGAAGCAAATATGTACAATGGGAAAATTTCGGAATGTCTCCCACAGGCCATATCCTGTTGCAGGACCATGGTGACCAGGTATTCTTTCAAAATATTAAAATCAAAACATTAAACTGATCCAGATGCAAAACTCGAGAAGAGAATTTATAAAGAAAGCTGCGGCTGCTACAGCCGGAACTTACCTGGGGGCTTTAGGCTTCAGCGCAAAAAGTTACGGAAACATCATCGGAGCGAATGATCGCGTTCGTGTGGGTGTGGTCGGATATTCCGATCGGTTCCGAACTTCGTTGCTTCCCTCTTTTCTTCAGCATAATCAGGAATTGAATTTTGATATCGTTGGTGTTTCAGATATCTGGAAAATAAGAAGAGAAGAAGGTCAGGCCGGACTAAAAGAAAAATTCGGACATGATATAAAAGGATTCAGAAACAATGATGAACTCTATGCTTCCAAAGAAGTCGATGCCGTCATTATCAGCACAGCAGATTTCCAGCACGCCTTGCATGCTATCGAAGCGGTGAAGGCCGGATGTGATGCGTACGTTGAAAAACCATTCGCTGAAACTATGGAAGACAATCGCGCTGCTTTGAAAGCCATTCAGGAGTCAAAGAAAATTGTGCAGATCGGTTCACAACGCAGAAGCGGAAGTAATTACCAGGCAGCAGCGGACTACATTCAGGCCGGCAAGTTCGGCAACATTACTATGGTGGAACTAACCTGGAACGTAAATCAACCGGGTCGCTGGAGAAGACCAGACCTGGTAGCGAAGATGAAAGAAGCCGACACAGATTGGAAAAGATTCCTGATGAATCGTCCCGTGGTTGCTTTCGATCCGCGTAAACATTTAGAGTACAGATTATTCTGGCCATACTCCTCCGGCATGCCCGGACAATGGATGAGTCACCAGATCGATACCGTGCACTGGTTCACCGGATTAAAACATCCGCGAAGCGTAGTCGCCAACGGAGGAATCTATATGTGGAAAGATGGCCGCGAGAATTGGGATACTACCACCGCAGTGTTTGACTACGGTGATGAGAAAACACAAGGCTTCCAGGTGACCTTTGCCTCACGTATGCATAACGGAGATGACCGCCCTACTGAAATCTACTTCTCAAACGGAGGCGAGCTGAACCTGATGACCAACAAAGTGTCTCCTACAGGAGGACTTCGTGAGGGCAATGCCAAAGCCATGAACATGCAGGCCAATCTGTTGCCTGAATTTGATCTGGCTTCGAGTGCCATCCAGACGGTTTCATCAGCCAACACCGGAGGAGATTCAACAACATCAGCACACGTGCGTAACTGGATGGAGTGTGTCCGCAGCCGGAAGACACCTAATGCTCCTGTTGAAGCAGGGTATCAACACTCCATCGCATGTATCATGACCAATGCAGCCGTACGCAGCGGAGAAAAAGCAACCTTTGATGAAAAGAAGCAGGAAGTAATGGCGGGCGGTAAGGTGTTTAAATACTAATGCATTTTCCCGCAGATAGCGCAGATTATCACAGATCAATACCGGTTTTAAATCTGCGTTTATCTGCGTAATCTGCGGGAAATAAATTTCTTAACTATGTTCTTGTTTGATCAGGAGGCGTTGAAAAGCGTGTTGGAATCTGTCATTCAGAAAAATACTTCCCAAGAAATCTGGAATTGGATCAATCAATCTTCTTCCACCAACACCACATCATGGAATACTGCTTTTGCATCCATGCCCCGAAAGACAGGAAAAAAAATTATCGAGCTTACGGCAGACCAGCACAATCAAATCCTCTCCATCCGAAAGGGATTACGCATTACCTCCTGGAGCATCGACAGACTTTGTCGTGTATACCTGTTGCTCTCTTTGAATGCTGCTGATAAACTGGTCTACATCCAGCGTATTGAAAATCTTTTTCCATCCGCTGAAATGAATGAACTGGTTGCTCTGTACAGTGCATTGCCGGTGTTAGCGTATCCGGAAGCCTGGAAGAAAAGATGTGCAGAAGGAATCCGGAGTAATATCGGGACAGTACTCGAATCCATTATCTGTAGTAATCCCTACCCTTCGGAAAGCCTGGATGAAGCCGCCTGGAATCAGCTGGTATTAAAAGCCTTCTTCACCGAAAAGCCAATTGAGCGCATCATCAGGTTGAATGAACGCGCCAATCAAACACTGGCAGACACGCTTTCTGATTATGCGCATGAACGCTGGGCTGCCGGTCGTCCGGTGCACCCCCAGCTTTGGCGCTGTGTGAGCAGATTCATAAATGAAAATATTTTTCCAGACATCAAACGTATTGCGCTCTCTGTAAATACGGCTGAACGCAAAGCCGCAGCCTGGTCTTGTGCCGAAAGTAATTACCCTCCTGCAAAAGAACTGCTTGGCAATAGCAAGGAATTAAAGTCGTATGTGCAGGAAGGAATTAATTGGAATACCCTTTCGTTATGAATTCAAATCCTGAACACAGAGAACACAAGGTTTCTCAAAGAATTTCTCTGCTTAACTTTGTCCCTCCTTTACCCGTCTACCAACAGGCTTGTTATGTGTAAGGGGTTAATTGATCATTGATAATGCAAATTGATAATTGAATATGTGCTGCAGCTCAGACTTAAGTGAAAAAGACCTCCAACCGCAAACCCAGCTTCCCATCTTTCTGGACAGCGTAAAAGGTATGCGTTTCTTCGATCCCCATGTTCACATGACCTCACGCACCACGGATGATTACCAGGCTATGGCTGACGCAGGTGTAGTGGCACTGATCGAACCCGCTTTCTGGTTGGGGCAGCCCCGTACCGGCCTTGATACCTTCAGAGATTACTATAGCAGTTTGATCGGGTGGGAGCGCTTTCGCTCTTCTCAATTCGGAATCAAACATTATTGTACTATCGGTCTCAATTCGCGTGAGGCTAATAATGAAGCCCTGGCTGAGCAGGTAATGGAAATATTACCGCTCTTCATTTACAAAGAAGGTGTCGTTGGTGTAGGCGAAATCGGATTTGATGATCAAACCCCTGCGGAAGAAAAGTACTATCGTCTTCAGCTTGCGCTGGCAAAGGAAGCATCCCTTCCTGTTCAGATCCATACACCGCATCGTGATAAAAAGAAAGGTACGCAACGCAGCATGGATATCGCTGTTGAAATGGGACTTGATCCATACACCGTCATTGTCGATCACAACAATGAAGAGACGGTTAAAGAGGTTCTTGATCGTGGATTCTGGGCAGCCTTCACCATCTATCCATTCACCAAAATGGGGAATGAACGAATGGTTGAAATTGTAAAACAGTACGGACCGGAACGCATCATGATCAATTCAGCAGCCGACTGGGGAATCAGCGATCCGCTTGCCGTACCTAAAACGGCTGCACTTATGAAACAACATGGTATCAGCGATGATGTAATTCATGCCGTTACCTATAAAAATGCGATCACGGCTTTCGCACAAAGCGGACAAATTGATGAAAGTGATTTTGACGCAGTAAAAGATATTGATCAAAGTCAGAAGTTTGCCGGCAACACGGTACTTCGGGGTGGGCAGCAACCTCGCATCGACAAAAATTCCATGATCATTAAATAACGTTGTGGATAAGATCAACGGCTTCCTTCGCCTTATGCGGCCGGCTAACCTGGTAACGGCTGTTGCCGATATTCTTGCAGGTATCGCCATTGCAGGTGTAATACCTCATCCTGATCTCGATAACACTCCGGTTATATTACTTATTATTTCTACGATCGGCTTGTATGGGGGCGGGGTGGTATTCAACGATGTGTTTGATGCAGAGCTCGACAAAACAGAGCGGCCAGAACGCCCTATTCCCAGCGGTGTGATTTCTAAAACAGAAGCTTCTCTGCTGGGATCTGCGTTGCTGGTTATCGGAATAGTCGCTGCAATTAAAATCGTATTCAATCCCACCGGTATAATTGCCATTGCTATTGCAGCCGCAGCATTGATCTATGACCGATGGGGAAAACATCAGTCCATACTCGGACCGATCAACATGGGACTATGCCGCGGATTAAATCTTCTGCTGGGCATCAGCGTTGTTCCTGCAGCACTCTCATCCGTGTACTTCCTCGCTTTCATTCCGGTACTATACATTGCAGCCATCACGATGATCAGTCGCGGTGAAGTACACGGTGGAAATAAACGCGTGCTGATCGCTGGCGGAATTTTATATAGTATCGTGATCATGAGCATTCTGATCGTGGCCATCCGGATGAATGAAGTGATGATGGCCACCCTCTTTCTTGTAGGCTTTTCGGCTATGATCTTTCCTCCCCTGATAAACGCTATTAAACAACCTTCAGGCAAAGCCATTGGCAAAGCGGTGAAGGCAGGTGTTATCGCATTGATCATTATGAATGCCGCATGGGCTGCCGCTGCCGGCACTCTGTTACTGGCGCTGATCATTATTGCACTGCTTCCGCTATCCTTACTGTTAGGGAAGCTTTTCGCTGTCACCTGAATTCATCCTGCATTTCTTTTGCTATGTTTGCCGGCAAGAAATTCTGAGCAGAACGATTTATGGATTACCTGGAGCAGGCATTTAGTGTACGATTTGAATACAAGGTTTTTTTCACAACCGATCTTTTTTCAAAAGCCAATACCACATTCACCGACTTCATTCAGTCCAAACAGCATCACACTACACCTAAAATCCTTTTTGTTGCCGATGAAGGTGTAGTGCAGCATCATCCCAAACTGCTTCAGGATATCCGTTCCTATTTTTCAGACAACAAAAACATCACCCTCATGCCGGATTTTGTTATAATCCCCGGAGGAGAAAGCACAAAGAATGACGAAGGGTTATTTCATAAAATTGTTGAAGCCGTAAATCACTATGGCATCGACAGACATTCTTACATAGCCGCTATCGGTGGTGGATCTGTGCTTGACCTGGTAGGCTACGCTGCAGCGGTATCACATCGGGGTGTTCGTCATATTCGTATTCCCACTACTGTACTTTCGCAAAACGACTCAGGTGTCGGTGTGAAGAACGGTATCAACTGGTTTAGTAAAAAGAATTTTCTGGGAACCTTTGCACCTCCGGTTGCTGTGTTCAATGACTATAATTTTCTGACCACACTCAACGAAGCCGACTGGCGGTCCGGAATGTCAGAGGCGATTAAAGTAGCGCTGATAAAAGATGCTGTTTTCTTCGAATGGCTTGTGAATAATGCCGCTGCCCTGGTAAAAAGGGATATGGCTGCCATGCAATATTTAATAAAGCGATGCGCAGAACTTCATCTGCAGCATATCTCCAGTAAAGATCCTTTCGAAACCGGCTCAGCGCGACCGTTGGATTTTGGTCACTGGAGTGCTCATAAGCTGGAACAACTCACCCATTTTTCCGTGAGGCATGGTGAAGCGGTTGCCATGGGAATTGCATTGGATAGTGTTTACTCATACCTATCGGGACGGCTAACCAAATCTGATGCAGATAGGATCATTAGCCTCATCAGTACATTAGGTTTTTCACTTACACATCCGCTACTGCATGTCACCGGAAATGATAGCCCTTTACTAAAAGGATTAAATGAATTCCGGGAACACCTGGGAGGCAAACTCACCATCACCTTATTAAAAGCTATTGGTGAGGGAGAAGAGGTGCATGAGATGGACCACGAGATTATTCAAAAATCCAGCGCCTACCTGGAAAAGATCTGACCCCACCAAAAATTCAGGCCAGGAAGTTTATTGTCTCTGCCGTGGAATATCATTTGGAATTTGAATACTGAAATCTCAACTTGAGGTATGCACACTCCATTCGGGCATTTAAGCTATTGTACAAACATTCACGCGGGTGAAAGCTGGGCCGATCATTTTTCCTCACTTCAAAAATGCATACCCGAGGTAAAACAAAAAATCAGTCCGGGTAAACCTTTTGGTATTGGCTTGCGACTTTCGCATGAAGCCAGCCTTGAACTGGGAAGCGGAAACAACCTGAAAGTATTCAAGCAATGGCTTGCCGATAATGATTGTTATGTGTTCACCATGAACGGATTTCCGTACGGAGGTTTCCACCGGGTGAAAGTAAAAGATGACGTGCATACACCGGATTGGACAACAACCGCCAGAGTGGATTATACCATCCGCTTATTCAATTTGCTTTCGGTTCTCTTACCAGACCAGGTTGGCGGAATATCCACTTCGCCCCTATCCTACCGGCATTGGCATGACGGGCAGAAAAAAGCTGAGGTGTATAAAACAGCAACAGAGAATATCCTAAAAGTTGTTGAGCACCTGATCACCTTAAAAAAATACACCGGAAAATCACTTCACCTGGATATTGAACCTGAACCTGATGGCCTGCTGGAAACAGGGACAGAATTCATTGCGTGGTATCGCAGATACCTATGGCCCGCTGGAAAACAACTCTTAAAGACCAAGCTTGACCTCACCGATCAGGCTGCAGCCGATGCGCTTCATGAACATGTTCAGCTCTGTTATGATATCTGTCACTTTGCAGTGGGATATGAAGATCATCGTGAAGTGATCGATCAATTAAAGAAGTATGGGATCCAAACCGGTAAAATTCAAATCAGCGCTGCCCTGAAAGCCCCGTTAACATTACCAGTCGAAAATCGCAGCTCTACCATAGAGGCCTTTCAAAAATTTAATGAGTCTACCTACCTGCATCAGGTGGTGGCCCGGACAACTTCCGGTGAATTCATTCGCTATCCGGATTTACCTCCTGCACTTGCCGATGCTAACAACACCAATGTAACAGAGTGGCGATCTCATTTTCACGTTCCCCTGTTCGTCAAGGATTATGGTGCAGTTCAATCCACGCAGGAAGACATTGTAACGGTGTTGGCTATTCAGAAAGAAACGCCTTTCACCCAGCAACTTGAAGTAGAAACCTATACCTGGGAAGTATTGCCCGAAGCCCTTAAACTTCCTATTACCGAATCGGTTGTTCGTGAATTGAACTGGGTGGTCGGCTGTCTCAACGGAAAAGCCTAATTTTAGTGCACCTTAAACAGTGGCATTATGATAAGTTTCTATCCCGGTCCGTCACGTGTGTATGATGAAATTCCAGCGTATGTAAGAGACGCCCACAAGCTCGGCATCATGAGCATCAACCATCGCAGTGATGTTTTTGTAAAGATGTCGGAGCGCACGATAAAATTGCTGAAGCAGAAGCTGGGCATCCCAAAAGATTACACCGTATTTTTTACGTCATCGGCTACCGAGTGCTGGGAGATCATCGCACAGTCGCTTATCACCAATCACAGTTATCATCTTTACAACGGTTCTTTCGGACAGAAATGGTTTGATTATACCAAACGAATCAAACCGGTGGCAACACCTATTCCGTTTGAGGTGAATGAAGAATTAGATCCGAAGAATCTTATCCTCGGTCATCATGAAGGAGTGATCTGCATCACGCAAAATGAAACGTCCAACGGAACACAGGTGAGCAACTCCATCATTTCCGCTATTCAAAAAAATAATCCTACCTACCTGGTTGCAGTCGATGCTACCTCCTCCATGGCCGGAATCAAACTGGATTTTAAAGCTGCTGATATCTGGTTTGCCTCTGTGCAGAAGTGCTTCGGGTTACCCGCAGGCCTCGGATTGCTGATCTGTTCTCCACGCGTACTGGAACGTGCCCGGATTGTTGGAGAAAAAGATCACTACAACAGTTTAACCTTCATGATGGAGATGATGCTGAAGTGGCAAACCTCCTGCACACCCAACGTGATTGGAATTTACCTGCTCATGAGGGTACTGGAGAAAATGAAACCCATTCGTGAGGTACATCAGCAAACCGTGAAGCGGTACCAGGCCTGGACAAAATTTCTGAACGAACGAAAGCACATACAACACCTGGTAGACAATACAGATGTTCACTCCTTTACGGTTTTACCTGTGAAGGGTACAACGGTAAGTTTAGGTCGCATAAAAAAATCAGCCCGCAAAAAAGGTTTCCTGCTGGGTGAAGGATATGGTGATTTAAAAGGATCAACCTTTCGCGTGGCAAACTTCCCTGCACTCAAAAGCAGCGAGATCAATGCGTTAATGAAATTTCTAACCGCTTTTTAATGAATACCGTTTTACTTTCCGTAAACGTTAGCAACCGTTAAAAAACATACATTGGTGCCGCTGCTGTAAAATTTATAGGCGACCGGTTGCCTAAGTCTTAAAAAACTTGTTGACCTTTGTTTAAGCCTCTACGTTAAGTATGCCAGGAATTCATGTAAAAGTCATGCGATTTGTTCTGCTGATACTGGTTATCCAGTTCTTCTCTCCTGTATTCTTAACCGTCATCACACCGGGGTCTTCCACTGTAGAAAGTAACGGCCCTAAACTTCATGCACATCACTGTTCCATAATCGCTCCGCTGCTATTAAAGGAGAAGGATGAAACGGAAACCAAGAGCAGTGATACTGTTGTTGAGTTCGTTGCCCTGATTGATTTTACGGATCATTCTTCTGTGCTCACCGAATTGCACACCAATAAACTTACTCCCTTTGTATTCCGGGACAGGATCGACCATCGTCCTCCGCTCTTTACGCTGAACAGCGTCTTTCTTATTTGATTTATACTCAGAGGCTTTCTTCTGAAGCCTGTTTCGTCTTGCCCATTCAGGCGAGGCACAATTCATTCTTAGTCTGTTAACGTTTCGATCTAACGATCGGTATGATCTGCAAACCAGATCACATGAATCATCCGCAGATGTTCATCCAGACTTATGAGTTGAAGTTTTTCAAACATTAAAACAAATCAAATCTCACCTACCCTTCCCATTTAGCCTGTCAACATACGCAGGTCGTTCGGGAAGGGTCAGGGTGAGACCAAAAAACTGAGTATGAAAACAATCGAATTGCCAAAAGATGGCTTAGAAGGTTTAAAACAATATTGGAAGACAGATACACTTTCAGGTTTCCTGGTATTCTTACTGGCCATGCCACTAAGTTTGGGTATTGCCAAAGCCAGTGGTTATCCGGCTGCTATGGGCGTGCTCACAGCCATGATCGGTGGATTAGTAGTAAGTATCTTTCAGGGTGGAAGATTAACGATCAAGGGTCCTGCAGCCGGATTGATCACTGTGTGCTTTGCCGCTGTGACTGATCTGGATGCGCTTCACCTGGAAGGGCTCACAGGCGTACAACTGGCTTGTGGAGCCATTGTAGTAATGGCGGTGATCCAGTTTGTATTCGGACTGTTAAAGTTCGGATCCTTCAGTGATTTCTTTCCACATTCTGCCGTACACGGTATGCTGGCAGCTATCGGTATTCTGATCTTTGCGAAACAGTTTCCTGTACTGCTGGGGGTAGACGCTGCCCTGACAAAAGGGTTGAGTCCCATTCAACTGTACACACATATACCTACCTTCATTACACATGCCAATCCCAACGTTGCGCTGATTGGTATTCTCAGCTTGCTGATCATTTTCGGTTTGCCGGCCCTGGGTGGTGTGTTCAAGAAAGTTCCCGGACCTATGGTCGTTCTGCTGGTGATGATTCCTCTGGGTATAGTGATGAATTTCAAATCGATTCCATCATCATTGGTAGTGATCGGAGATTTCTGGAAAGATGTGAAGTTCAATGCAAGCTTTGCTGCCATCGGCACAGGTGTATTCTGGAAGTATGTATTCATGTTCCTTTTTGTGAACAGCCTGGAATCATTACTGACAGTCAAGGCCATTGATGGACTTGATCCCTATAAACGCAAATCGGATTACAACACTGACCTTCGTGCTCTTGCCGTAGGTAACGGAATCTCCGGTTTGCTGGGAGGCCTTCCCATGATTTCAGAAGTTGCCCGCAGCTCTGCGAATGTTAACAATGGTGCGCGTACCCGCTGGGCGAATTTCTTTCACGGATTATTCCTGCTGGTAAGCATGCTTGTTCTTATTCCCGTAATTGAATTGATCCCTACCGCAGCATTGGCAGCCATGCTGATCGCGGTGGCTTACCGACTGGCATCACCAAAGGAATTTATCGGAACGTACAAAATCGGACCCGAACAACTGGTAATCTTCGTAGTGACCATCCTGGTTACTGTAGCAGAAGACCTCCTGTTGGGTGTGGCTGCTGGTATTCTCACCAAGTTTATATTCCATATCATTAACGGTGCACCTTTACGATCTTTGTTCAAAGCCGATTACGATTTAGCTGAAACCGCTGAAGGGTACGTGATCAAGGTAAGGGGCAGTGCCACCTTCTCTAATTTCCTAGGTTATAAAAAACTGTTCGGAAAATTTACCCCTGGCAAAGAAGTGCTCTTCAATTTTTCGGAGGCCAAACTGGTGGATCACTCCTTTATGGAACAACTCCATCATTTCGAAGAGGATTATCATCTCACCGGTGGAAAAGTATTGTGGAATGGTCTTGAGAAATTCAGTCCGTATTCCAACCACCCGTTATCGGCCCGGAAAATAGCAAAAGAGTCTGCCAACAAAATTGAAATACGGTTAACACCGCGACAGATAGAACTGCGTTCATTTGCCGATCATTCAGAGTTAAATTTCTATCCGCAGAAAGTCAGAAATGCCTTGAAGTATAAAGACTTCCCGATTCAGCTGGGAAATAAAATTCAGTATGAAGAAAATACATTGGTCAAATTCTCTGAATCCGGAAAGATTGAAGTCGCAGACATCACATTAACACAGGGTGCGCGTCAGGCTCAGACCGATACACACATCACGGTGATTAATGTATCGGATATTGATGTGATCCTCCCTGATTTTGCATTGGAACCGGAAAGCCTGTGGTCTAAGGTTTCTGAATTGTCCAGTGGCAGAGATATCGACTTTCATTCCTACCCGCTTTTTTCCCGGAAGTATTACCTGCGGGGAGAACAGGAGAATGCTATCCGTGAGGTATTCAATGATCAGTTGATACGATTTTTTGAAAACCATCCTGATATTCATGTGGAGTGTCATAAGCACCGGCTGCTCATCTACAAAAAATTTGATCTGCTGCAAACGGCAGAGATCAGTCAGCTGATTCAGTTTGCTGAAGACCTCTTAAAAGTAGTGGCCGTTCCAACTGAACAACCTGCATAATGAATCCGGGACTACTTTCGCTAAAATCCACGATTGGAAATCAGCGCACATTGGTTATTGCCTGTCAGGAATGTAACCTGGAACATGAGGAAACTGCCGGGGTATACTTTTACACCACGCTGGGAAATATGCTTTACCGGTATGACATCCTGCAGCAGGACATTATCCGCCATTATATTGAAGACAAAGGCTGCACACAGATCATTGTGTGCGGCCATCATCACTGCGGCATCCTGGATCATATTCTGCAAGACAATACTTCACGATCAGTACTGAACGCACTCCAGTTCAATCTCATCATAGCGCAGAAAGGTAGCAGGCTTATCCGGTCGCGGGTGCGCGAACAGATCCTGGTTGAACTGAATATCATCCAGCAATGCAACCTGCTCATGGAATATGATTTTATCCGGGAGCGTGTGGAGATCGGAAACCTGAAAATCGTAGGGGCTATAATCACCCCCGATGATGACGTGTTTCAGCTATACTGTAATGGTTTTTCTTATAACAATCTGATTTCACTTAATTAAAATGTGAAAGAACCAACGAACAAAAATCATTTGGTTATTTCAGTTCGTTGCTAAAAATTACACACATGAAATTGAACATATTTTTTGGCATCCTGGTGATGGTATTTCCGGGAATTGCCGCTATTGCACAAACTCAACCGGAGGTAACGGCACAAACCCCCAAACCGTCTAAGGCTAACACCATTGACGAGATGAAACTTAAGCTGAACGAAGATGGAAGCCACTACCTGAAGTGGACCTTCCTGAATCAGGTCTGGCTCAGGTACAATGAAAGCAATCCGGGAACGCTGGTTATGGGTGAACCGGCAAATGAAACCTTTGACATTGGTTTGCGCAGAACACGCATACAGTTTTTCGGGCAGATCTCAGATCATGTATTTTTCTATACTCAATTCGGGCAAAACAATTTTAATTTCCTGTCGCAGAATGCAGGCAACCGAAAGCTCCAGGCTTTCTTTCACGATGCCCTTGGCGAATACAAAGTATGGACCTCAAACGACAAACTTTACCTCGGTGGCGGGCTCACTATTGCTAATGGCCTCTCGCGTTTCAGTCAGCCGAGTGTGAGTACCATCATGACGATGGATGTCCCTGTCTTTGCTCAAGCCACGGTAGACCAGACCGATGAATTTTCGCGTAAGCTTAGCGTTTATGCACGCGGACAGCTGGGTAAACTGGATTATCGTGTAGTGCTCAGTGATCCGTTTCCCATCACGACCAACGGTCAACCTGCGCCTGCGCTGACCGGCAATTCATCCTTTGCATCAGTGGGGCACCACAAACAGTATCAGGGATTCTTTGCCTACAACTTCTTTGACAAAGAACCGCATACAACACCCTACATGACGGGCACCTATCTCGGAAAAAAGAAAGTTTTTAATCTGGAGGCTGGTTTCATAACGCAGCAAAAAGCTACATGGTCACAAGCCGATGCGCTGGCCGATACAACATTTCACGCCATGAACCTGTGGTCAGTGGCATTGTATTATGATGCGCCTGTCGATGCTGAAAAAGGAACCGCACTATCAGCCTATGCCGGTTTCTTCGATTATGATTTCGGTCCGGGATATCTGCGCTACAATGGAATTATGAATCCGGCCAATGGCCTTGAGGCTGGCAATCCTGCAGGCAGTCAGGGTAATGCCTTCCCGATGTTTGGAACCGGTCAGGTCGTTTATGCGCAGGTCGGATACCTGCTGAAGAAAGATCTGCTGGGTGAAGGGAATGGAACACTTATGCCGTATGCTTCTATTATGAGTGCTGACTATGACCGGCTGAAAGACAGAATGAATGTGATCGATGTAGGAGTGAACTGGCTGATCAAAGGTCATAGCAGTAAAATATCCCTTGACTATCAAAACCGGCCCGTGTACAAACAACAGGGAACAGATCTTGTAAAATCCGGAAACAATAATCAGGTAGTGCTTCAATATCAGATCGCGTTTTAACTGGAATCAAAAAATTCCGGAGTGCATCTGCTGGCATTCCGGCTTCTTCATAGGTTAATGTTTGCAGGCGAATGCCGGGGAAACCCGGCATTTTTGTTTCCTACATGATCATGTGGAATCGGTAACTCTGAAAAAGGTGGCTCGTACATATGCAGAAAAAAAATCAAACAACATGTCTAAAAAGTTTTTGACTTTCGTCTTCGTTATCGGAACACTTACCGTTACACAAGCACAAACCATTATCCCCAAAATTGGATTTGTAGTATCATCCACCAATGCAACACCACCGGATGATGAATTTGGAACTAAAAATGAATTATCCTCCGGAACCGGATTTACGTTTGGTGTAGGCTATAATCATCCGATTGGTACCGTTGGCAAAGGACTATTTTCTTTGCAACCTGAATTGTCTTTCATTCAAAAAGGTTTCAAAGCCACTACTTCAGGTGAAACCAATATCGGTGAAGCGTATTATGATTACGTGGCGGATCAGCACTACAAAATCAACTACCTGGAACTTCCCGTTCTGGCCAAGATTGAATTTGGTTCTCCTACTGCACGGTTCTCTTTCCTCGCAGGACCTTCCATCGGGTTTGGTCTGGGTGGTAAACTGAAAGGTGATCTTACTTTGGATGACGGTTACGAGAAATACAAAAATGATATTGATGCCGACATTAAATTCGGAGACGCTCCCGAAGATGCTGAAGAAATTGATGACGTATATTTTGACAACCGTTTGGATTTCGGATTACAACTTGGAGCCGGTGTAACCCTTTACAATAAAGTAGCTATTGAAGTTCGCTATGGTTTAGGCTTTACCAACTTATCAGATGATCATGACACCGCTAACCGGGTACTGCAATTCACAGTAGGTGTACCCTTCCAGCTGAAATAACAACAGTCGTAAAAAATAACCCTCTTCAAAAGCCAGATTTACATCTGGCTTTTTTCGTTAGTTTTGTGCGATGCTCAATTTCAAAGAAATCTTTTCCGTTACCCTCATTTTGTTTTCAGTGATTGATATTCTGGGATCTATCCCGTTTATCATTATCATCCGCAAACGCGAAGGAAGGATCCATGCTGAAAAAGCTACGATCATTTCTGCGTTGCTCATGGTAGCGTTTCTTTTTCTGGGGCAATCCATTTTAAAACTTTTCGGACTTGATGTAGCGTCTTTTGCCGTGGCTGGTGCGATTGTCATTTTCATTGTAGCCATGGAGATGATCCTCGGCATCACGTTAATAAAAGACGATCCTGAAGCTAAAGGATCGAGCTCTGTTGTTCCGCTGGCGTTTCCGCTTATTGCCGGTGCCGGTACACTCACCACTATACTTTCTCTTCGTGCAGTTTATGCTGAAGTGAATATATTAACAGGCATACTGCTCAACCTGGTGTTTGTCTATATCGTGTTGCGCTCTTCGGTTTGGCTTGAACGAGTTATCGGTAAATCCGGCTTTGCTGTATTACGAAGAGTG
The DNA here is from genome assembly GCA_036503775.1 of Ohtaekwangia sp. Classification (GTDB taxonomy): domain Bacteria; phylum Bacteroidota; class Bacteroidia; order Cytophagales; family Cyclobacteriaceae; genus Ohtaekwangia. The sequence continues at coordinate 53,454 of DASXWH010000077.1, read as the reverse complement.
TTTGGTGTAATCCTGTTAGCTATAGCTGTTAAGATCTTTAAGTCGAACGCATTGTTATGATCCGAATGTATACTGATGGAGCCTCTCAGGGAAATCCCGGCCCTGGCGGATATGGCGTTATCCTGAAATATAAAGACGCAGTGAAAGAACTTTCAGAAGGGTTCAGGTTAACAACCAACAACCGGATGGAATTATTAGCGGTGATCAAAGGACTTGAGGCTATTAAGAAAGACGGAATCTCCGTTACGGTTTATTCGGATTCAAAATACGTGATCGATGCTATTGAGAAAGGATGGATCTGGGGTTGGCAGAAAAAGAACTTTGCCAATAAAGCAAACCCCGATTTATGGCAACGCTATATTCCGTTGCATCAAAAGTTCAAACCAAAATTCGTGTGGGTAAAAGGCCATGCAGGCCACGCAGAAAATGAGCGATGTGATTACCTGGCGGTAGCCGCTGCCAACAGTGGCCGTCTTTTAATTGATGATGTCTACGAACGGTCTGGAACAGCGTAGGATCACGACTCTGCTTCGGTAAGGAAAATTCCAAATTGTTTCAACTCCTCCAGAATGGGATTGTAAAATTCCGGTGCAATAGGGATCACCACGCCCCTTGATTTTAGTTTACCCTGCATTAACAGTTTGGCTGCAATACCTAGTGGTAAACCAACCGTGGTTGCCATAGCCGTATTGAGTGAATCCTCTCCTGTCACGGCAAGGGAAGCCTGGATCTCTTTTACTTCACCATCCTGTTCAAACACGAAGCGATGCCACATCACCACAAAATCTTTATCATCCGGACTAAGCTGCCATTTTTTATTCAGGATATGTTCCAGCACCTGCGCGGGTGTACCTTTTTCAAGACCCACTTCTTCTGCCGTAAATAAACCTGACCAACGCAAGCGCTCCAGTTCCGGGCCGTTGACATCCAATCCGAACATCACGGATATTTTTTCCTGAACAGATACTCCTTCAGCCGTAAATAAAAATGAATCGAGAAAGTCGCAATGTGTCATCGCGCCAACACCTTCCAGGGGATAAGAATCATCACAACATCCCAGCTGAACAAGAATACTCCAGGCAGAACAATATCCTTTATAGCGAAGTGTGCCGCGAAGAATTGTTTTTATTCCCTGGAGATTGTAGGTATTGATGTACTTCAATGAATCGCGATTGGCATATCCTTCAAAGTCGCCATAACCCAAAACATGAACAGGCGTTGTCCTTCTGAATAATTGCTGATACGGAATATACTTGTATTGGCCATCACGCAGATAACGTGCTGTGCCCTGTCCTGCCATGACTACGTTACGCGGATTCCAGGTGAACTTGTACCGCCATGGATTATCCGGATCTGTCTCCGGTGCAATAAGGCCACCGGTAAATGATTCAAATGAAGTTAGGACACCTCCGCGCAAACGTATCTTGTCCATTACTTGTACAGCGCTCATGTGGTCTATACCCGGATCAAGTCCGCATTCATTCAGGAAAAGAAGACCTTTGGAAAGTGCCTGTTCGTGGAAAGCTTTCATTTCATCAGAAACATAGCTTGCGGTAAGCAGGTGTTTACCCAGACGGTAACAATACTTCGCTACCTGTGGATGAAAGTGAGCAGGAAGAAGGGAGATGACTACATCAGTTTCCGCTATTACAGCTTCAGCATTCTTTTCATGCTGGATATCAAAATGCAAAGCCCGGCCTGCTGTTTCACCACCAATTCTTTCCTGGGCTGATTCCAGCGATACATCACCCACAAGCACCTGCCAGCCATGTGTTCCAGCTTCCTTCAGCAGGTATGAAATAAGCGCTCCGGAAGATCGGCCAGCTCCAAGTATGAGAATTCGATTCATGCAGCAAAGCTATAAGAGAAGCATAAAGTGCAAAATCCCATACAAAAAGTGGCGTTAATTTCAGATAGTATTCCACCTGAGACTTTAAACACATGACGTTTTTAGTAACTTTCACTACTTGTGCCCCATGCAATGAAAGAGTTTACACGAACCGAACATCTGGAAGATCTGGACGCTGAATCCAAATACCTTGTTCACAAAGCCAAGGAAGCAACCAGTCATGCTTACGCCCCTTACTCCAAATTTCTGGTAGGTGCTGCTGTGTTACTGTCCGATGGAACGGTTGTTACCGGAGTGAATCAGGAAAATGCGGCTTATCCTTCCGGCATGTGTGCAGAGCGTGTTGCTGTATTTACCGCGGCATCCCAACATCCCAATCTGGAGATAAAGAAAATAGCTGTAGTCGCCCGGAAAAAATCGTCCAAAGAACTTACTCCGGCAACATGTTGTGGAGGCTGCCGTCAGGTATTACTGGAAGCTGAGAACAAACAACAGAAGCCAATTGAGATCATCATGCAGAATCATGATCACACCTGGATCCGGTCTGTTTCAGCCGCTGCATTGCTACCCTTCGGTTTTACCCGCGCCAATCTGGAAAAGTGACAGAAAATACAGTCAGTAGCTAATAGTCATTGGAAATGCATTCATACCAATGACGATTGATTATTAGCACTGACCGCCTACTATTTCATTTTGGCTTTAGCCTTATTTTACTTTACTTGGTGATTATGAAGTTCCTGCGAAATGCATCCATACGTCAGATTGGTGTCTATGTGCTTAGTTTGATGTTTGTTATCTATGCCGCAGAGTATTTTCTGATTCAGTACAAGATCGATGTATTGGATGAAGCCGAACAAAAGCTTGATTTTACCCGCAAAGTTCAGTTATCCAATCAGCAAATTTTACTCTCCGTACAGCAATTCATTGCCGGTGATACGGCAGAGGCGGCCACAATAGAATCACAATTGACACAGCAGGAACACCAGCTGAATATTTTAGGCAAAGGTGGACGAATAGAAAGGACCGAAGTTATGCTGAAACCTTTGACCAGGCTTCCGCGGATAACCTACGACAACCTTATCGGGTATTGGAGTGAGTATAAAGACGTAATCCATACCGTTCTTACCACTCCCCGGGAAAGTGCATCAGGGGTTACGACATATACCGCTCAGAATTTTAACGATTCTGTTTCAGCTCCTGCCGTTGTTCCGGTTTCCGTGGCCAGCGTTTCATTTCAAAAAGCAAAGCAACAGGAAGAAAGTCTCGGGATCACACTCTCCTATTGGTACGATAATTTGTTCTTTGACCTGGAAGAAGTAGTAAAAATCAAAAAGGCTGGTGTAAACACCTGGGTGATTGCCATTATCATTTTTGATATCCTTTTACTGGCCCTGGTGTTTTATGGCTTCGACAAAATTGTATTGCAGCCTGTGCAGGTGCTTACTGAAAATGCTTCCAACCACAAACAGGTTTTTGATCTTCCAAAAAATGAAATAGGTAAGCTTTCGGTAGAAGTAAACGAGATACTCGAAAACCTGAAAGATGCTACTGATTTTGTAAGCTCCATTGCACAGGGAAATCTCAGTGTAGATTATAAGGAAACCCTGGACAGTGGATATCAGCCTGGCAAGAATAAACTGGCTGACTCGCTGATAGACATGCAGCAAAAGCTCAAGGTTCTGGGTGAAGAAGAACGCAAAAGACAATGGGCTAATGAAGGACTCACCAAGTTTGTAGATATTCTCCGTTCATCCAGTGATAATATCAACGTGCTGGGAGATAAAATTACCTCAGCACTGGTACACTATACCGATTCCAATCAGGGGAGTCTGTACATCCTGAATGATGAGGATGAGAACAACAAGTACCTGGAGCTGGTGTCACTTTTTGCTTTTGACATCAAGAAATTTGAGACGCGCAAAATAAAACTGGGTGAAGGCTTGCTGGGACAAACGTTTCTGGAAAAAGAAACCACCTATTATAAAAGCGTACCGGAAGAATACATTCGCATAACATCCGGGCTGGGAGAAGCCAATCCGCGTTCCATCCTGATCGTTCCGTTAAAAGTAGATAAAGAAGTTTACGGAATCGTTGAGCTGGCCTCTTTTACCGAGTATGATCAGCACGAAATAGATTTTGTTGAGCGTCTCGGTGAGACGATAGCATCTACCCTTTCCAATGTCAGGTCTGCAGAAAAGAACCGGCACCTGATTGAACAGTTCCAGCAGCAAACCGAAGAGATGCGCGCACAGGAAGAAGAAATGCGTCAGAACATGGAAGAACTTCAGGCTACGCAGGAAGAGGTGGGTAGAAAGGAAAAAAGCTATATCACACGGATCAATGAGCTTGAAGGAGAGCTTAACACCAAAACCTCTTCACATGAGATGGATGCGTTGAAAAACGCATTCAGACAAACCGAGCAAGAATATCGCGAACGTATACAGGAACTCGAAAAACAACTCGCACAGACTCCGCAAAAAGCTGACGACTGGGAGACAGCCGAGGATGCTGCCAAAGCTTTAAAATTCAATTTAGAGGCGCTCCAGATAACCGAGGAAGAGCTTCGTAAAAAATTGCGCTAATTAATCAGAAAGAGTAAAAAGTCATGATCGGGTCAGAAGAAACTCCTGCTTCTGAAGCCTGTCGACTTTTGCCTGTAAATTTAGGAATAACCTTTTTTTTAACTAATTAGGACGAATTACTTAATTTGGTTTACTTAGAAAGTGCTGGCATCGCAAGTGTTTAAGACCCATGTAAGTTTTACACCGAAAAGTAACCAGCATACCTGTAATACAAATTAATTTTGGGTTCTCTTAAAAGACCTGTTCATGCTCGATATTGATATTGCCGACCTCAAACGCATTTCAGAGCTCATCTACCAGAAGTATAACTATGACTTCAGGAATTACGCGATGTCTTCCTTCAAAAGGCGCGTACTCCGTATCATGGAATTGAAAAAACTCTCGGTAGATGCGCTGCTAAAAAGACTTACCGATCAGCCCGTATTTGTGAATGAGTTCCTCGATGAACTCACGGTTAACGTGACTGAAATGTTCCGCGATCCCAGCTTCTGGAGAATTATGCGGGAGGAGATTATTCCTGCCATCATGCTTAACCATAAGCAATTTAAGATCTGGCACGCAGGCTGTTCCTCCGGAGAGGAAGTGGTTTCCATGTGTATCATGTTAAAGGAGATGGGCGTACTGCATGACGTAACACTCATTGCCACAGATCTGGATGTGAACATCCTTGAAAAAGCCAAGGCAGCTACCTATCCCATCAAGAATATGGAACTGAATGAAAAAAATTACATCCGGTTCCAGGGTACCTCTACTTTTAAACAATACTATCGTGAAGAAAACGGCAATGCCGTTTTTAATAAGGACTTGTTAATGAATGTTTCATTCCGCAGACACGACCTCGTGCTGGGAGAAATATTCAATAAGTTCGATTTGATTCTCTGCCGGAATGTGATGATCTACTTCAACCAGAACCTGCAGAATGAAGTTCTGAAAAAATTCCACGAAAGCTTATTTAAATACGGATACCTCGCCATCGGTTCAAAGGAATCGTTGATCTGGTGTGACTATGCGAACCGCTTTATTGTGGTTAATAATGAAGAAAAGATCTATAAGAAAATAAAGGACTAGGCGTTGCCACTGACGAATGAATAAATTCAACCTAAATAACAGCTATAAAGCCGTTGTTATCGGTGGGTCAGCAGGCAGCTTTCAGGGTGTAGTTAAGATCCTGTCACAACTGCCAAAAGGGTTTCCCCTGCCCATTATCATGTGCCTTCACCGGTTGAAGCACGTGCGTAATGGGTTTGTGGAAGCGCTTTCGATTAAAAGTGTGGTGCAGGTGACGGAGCCTAACGACAAGGAAAATATAAAGCGCGGAAGCGTTTACCTGGCTCCTGCCAATTATCATATGTCGGTTGAACTGGGGTTATATTTTGCCCTCTCAACGGAAGAGATGGTGAACAATTCAAGGCCGGCCATTGATATTACCCTTGGCACCAGTGCATTTGTATATAAGGATAAACTGGTGGGTATTTTACTCTCCGGGGCAAATAAAGATGGGGCACTTGGAATGAAACATATTCACGACCGCGGGGGGCTGACCATTGTACAGGAACCTTCGGAGTGCATGATTGACACCATGCCCAAGGCAGCATTAGCCGTGACAAAAATTGATCATGTGCTAAAGGTTGACCAAATTGTAGAGTTTTTAAAGGAATTAGACAAGCAATACCGATGACCGGACTACTAGATCGCTACAACCTGAACCTGATCCTGACGGTGTTTTTCATCCTGGGAATCGGTTTTTCCTTTTACATGATTTATTCTCTTCCGGCCGATCTGAGGCTTACCGATGGGTATCAGCCGGAGCTCCTCGAGGTTTACATCATGCTGGCTCTTACATTCATCTTTGGGGTTACCTCCACCGTAATGGGAATGCGCTATAAGAAGGAGATTGTAGTATTTCGCGACCGGATTGACGACACCACTACAGGGGAATCAACAGAGGCCTCAAACAAAACTACCATAAGCCTGGAAGGTGTTAAAAGCAGTCTGAATCAATCCCGGGGAACAAAGGAAACCCTCCAGGCCGGGCTCCATGCTATCTGTAAACAACTGGATGCGGGCCAGGGAGCGCTCTACCTTACCCAGGAAGATGACGGAAAAAGAAAGATTGAACTTAAAAGCGGATATGCACTGACCATTGGTGAAAGTACCGTGATCAGCTATGAGTTTGGAGAAGGTCTGATTGGTCAATCAGCAGCCGGAGGACGCACGCTGTACATTGATGATGTTCCCGATGGATACATCAAAATAATTTCCGGATTAGGGAGCGCGTCACCCCGCTATTTGCTTATTGTTCCCATCCGTAAAAAAGAACACATAGCAGGTGTGCTCGAAGTAGCGACCTTTACCAGTATCAATGAAGATCAACGAAAATTTGTGGAGGAATCCGCTCAGCTTATCGCTGATAAAATCTCAACTCAAGCATAATCCACAGCGTCAACGCCTATGATTAAGAGCATAAATGTAAGCACCAAAATTACCATCCTGATCCTGTTGGTGTCGATCGTGGCTGTAGCGGCCATCAGTTTTTTTAGTTATGACTTTCATTTTAAGACAGCTGAAGAGAAAAACACTACCACACTTACGGTAATTGCAGACAACCGAACAGCCTACATAAATTCATTTCTTGACAAGGCCGCTATTGCCATTAACGTTCTGCAAAATTCTGAGACAGTTAAGAATGGCGGTTCAGCCCCTGCCGGTGGTGGGATGGACATGATGATGGATATGATGGGTGGTGGCGAACCTACATTCCCCGATGAAGCAGCAACAACAGACGTTCCTGCGGAAACAACGGATTCAACAGCAACAGCCAGTGCAGGTCCGGTGACTCTGGATGAATACCTGGGTGCACAAAAATTTGTATTGGGTGTAGATGATATCATCATAACTTCCACTACCGGTGCTGTGTCGGCTTCCACCGATCCAACCATCAAAGGTAATTTCATCGATCCGGACGGAGTTACGTTCGATCGTGCCAAGAGTGGAACCTATTTCTCCAATATCAAGCGCGATCCCAAGAAAAAGAATTTCTTCATCTATGCCGCTGGCGCTGTAACCAAGAGCAGCGGCACACAGGAGCTGATTATCGTCAAGCTTAACCTGACACCAGCGTACAAAACGCTGATGAATTATCATGGTCTCGGTAAAACAGGTGAAGTTCTGATCGGAAGGCTTGACCCAATCTCCCGAAAAATTGCCATTGTTAGTCCAATCCGGAATGACACTTCCTCCGCCATCATACTGTACAGTCCTCAGGAGCGATTTATCAATGGTTTCAGCACCCTCTTTGAGGATAAAACATTGCCAACAACCGGAAAGGATCTTTCGGGAGAGTCTATCCTTCAGGTAGGGCGTAAACTGAGCCAGGGTAACCTGGCCCTCATTGCTAAAATGAATTTGACCGAGGCTCACGGAAACGGTACAGAGATCCGTAATACTTTCCTGTATGGCGGTCTGTGCATTGTAGCCTTATCTGTGCTGCTGGCGATGGTGTTTTCCAGATCACTTACACGGCCTTTATATGCGATGAGAAATACACTGGGGTTAGTTGCTCAAGGTGTACTTCCTGAAGCAACCGAACAACGCAGCAGTGACGAATTCGGTCAGATGGGGTCTAAAGTAGATGAACTGGTTCAGACCCTGCGTGGCAATGCCGATTTTGCCAAGCGCATTGGTGAAGGCAAGTATGATACGGAGTTCAAACCAGCCAGTGAAAATGACATTCTCGGTATGTCGCTCATCAACATGCGCAATAACCTTATTGAAAACGAGCGCAGGGATAAAGAGCGGAACTGGATCGTTCGTGGTGTGGCTGAGATCAGTGAGATCCTCCGTATGCACGACTCCATCGATGCCCTTGGAGATGATGTGATCAAATTCATTCTCGATAAAATTGGCGCGATACAGGGTGCATTCTATGTGGTGAATGACGAGGTAACTCCGGTGGTCATCGAGATGCGTGCGAGTTACGCCTACAACCGGAAAAAATATCTTAAAGCTAAATTCAAAATGGCAGAGGGTCTTGTGGGCCAGGCTGCCGCTGAAAAGGATACCGTAATGCGTACGGAAATTCCGGATGAATACGTTACCCTGACCTCAGGTATTTTAGGTGACCAGCGCCCCAAGTGCATTCTGATTGTTCCCCTGATCACCAACGAAGAGGTGTACGGTGTATTAGAGTTTGCCGGCTTCCGCAAATTCGACCCCTCTCAGGTAAAATTTGTGCAGGAACTATCGCTGATCCTGGCGCGCACCATTTTTAACATCAAGGTAAACGAGCGCACCCGCAGGCTCCTCGCTGAATCACAGGAGATGAGTAATGAGCTGAAGGAAAAGCAGGAAGTACTTCGTCAGAATGCGGAAGAAATGCAGGCTACACAGGAAGAACTGCAGCGTTCTAACCAAAAATTAGAAGAGCAGATTGAGGAGGTAAACCGTACCCAGAAACGGATGCAGCTGTTGCTTGAAAATGCTTCTGAAGTTATTACGATCTATGAAGAAGATGAAAGCATCCGCTACATATCCCCTTCTGTAGAGACCATCCTGGGATATGGTCAGAAGGAAATGATCGGAAAGAGCGACATCGATAAGGTACATCCGGATTATCGGGAAAACTTCAAAGAGATTTTCAAGAAACTCCAAAGCAACCCTGATCAACGTGTTACCATCCAGTACGAATACCGCGCAAAAGATGGCAGCTTTATGTGGATTGAATCCGCAGGAACAAACCACATGGCCAACCCGGCCATTCACGGATACATTCTCAACTCCCGTGATATTACCGAACGGAGAAGAGCAGAACAGGAGCAGCGCATGCGCAGTAAGATGCAGGCACTCTCTGAAAACTCACTTGACCTGATCACGCGTTTGGAAGGCGAAGCGATTTCCTACATCAACCCGGTTATCGAAGAGTATACGGGTAAGCAACCTTCTTTCTTCCTGAACAGAAAAGTAAAAGAAGTTGACCTGGATAACAGCGTGCTCGAGGGCTGGTTGAAAGTGGTGGAACAGGTTAATGCCACGAATGAAAAAGCAGACACCGAAATGGATTTTCCTTCTGCCATGGGTAATCGGATCATGCAGGTGAACGCAATCCCCGAATTTGACGAATCCAATAAGCTTGAATCGGTGCTCGTAGTGTCACACGATATTACGGAGCGGAAGATGATCGAGCTTGAAATTCAGAATAAGAACAAGAAGATTACAGAAAGTATAAATTACGCGAAACGGATTCAGACCGCTATTCTGCCGAACAATCGCGTGATCAACCGGGCTCTTCCGGATTCCTTTATTTTGTACAAACCACGTGATGTCGTTTCCGGAGACTTCCCCTGGTTCGTTCAGATCAAAGATGAAATTTTCATTGCCGCTGTAGACTGTACCGGTCACGGTGTGCCCGGAGCGCTCTTGTCCTTGATTGGCTACTTCTTATTGAATGATATTGTACGAAGCCGTAAGATTACCGAGCCCGGCAAGATCCTCGACTTGCTTGACGAAGGTGTAACAACAACCCTGCGCCAGGATGAAGATGCTACTACCAAAGACGGTATGGATATCGCGCTTTGTAAGATCAATCTCAATGAACGCGAAGTGGAATATGCCGGAGCGCATAGACCCTTATACATTATGAAGAGCGGTGTGATGGAAGAAGTAAAGGGTAATAAATTCCCTATCGGTGGAGGTATTTTCAAGAATCAGACAAATTTCACGAATACAAAAATCAAGCTGGGTAGCGGAGATTCCATATATTTCAGCTCAGATGGTTTCCCGGATCAGTTTGGAGGCACGGAAGGTCGTAAGTTCGGTCCAAAGCGTGTGCGTGAAATCATTGAGCGTGTGCATAGCACAAGTATGAAAGAGGCTATAACCGTGTTTGATCAGGAATGGGAAGGATGGCGCGGTGAGACCAAACAGACTGATGACGTATTATTGATCGGAATTAAATTTTAATAGGAGACCTACCCCATGTTTTTAGTAACCTGGACGGTCTGATTAAAAATAAATTTTAACTTAGTGAACCGCAATTTTAATCTAATCTTCTGAAGCATGAATTTTATTTATGACCTGCACCGCACCATGATGTCGCAGAAACTGATTCTGGTCTATCAGGGTGACTTCACCCAGGAGAGTACCAAATCCATACTGTCCATGGCCGAGCGAAACCTTGACTCTTCGGGAGAAGAATCGAGCATCAAGCGAAAGGTGTTCAACGTAATGGTCGAGGCTCTCCAAAACATTGTAAAACATAGCGATGAACTGGTAGACGGACAAACACGCAGTCATGCTGCCATCTTTCTGATCGGCAGAGAGTCTAACCGTTACAGTATCATGTCTGGAAATCCGATCCGGAAAACCAATGTGGCGGGTTTGAAAGAGAAACTTGACCGCATCAATGGTCTCGATAAAGATGGCCTGAAAGATCTTTACAAGGACATCATCAAGAATACAACCATATCCGACAAAGGAGGTGCAGGACTAGGTTTTGTTGATATGGCCAGGAAATCAGGTGAAAAGCTTGAATTCGACTTCCCGGATATGAACAACGAATATTGTTTCTTTTGCCTGAAGGTAAATGTACCAAGAGACTCTGAATAACTGATTGAATAACTAAATAGACTGACCATGGAAATTTTAAATCTGGAAGGAACTGAAGATACTCCGAAGATAATTCTCGATAAGAAAAACGGAATCTTTGAAATCTCCGGGAGATCGTTGCCGGAAGATTCTGCTGAATTTTATCGTCCGGTGCTGGAATGGATTGAAAAATATGGTAGTGATGCCAATCCATCCACCGACTTCACTTTCAAGCTGGAGTATTTTAATACAGCATCCTCTAAACTGATCCTGGATGTATTGTCGTCATTGGAAGATATCAAGGGCATGAAAATACTGTGGTATTTCCACGAAGATGACGAAGATATGGAAGAGGCCGGCCAGGAGTTTTCAGAGCTCGTTGAGATTCCCTTCGAATTCAAGACGTACTAAACAAAGGGAGCTTATAACAAGCTCACCCATAATCGGTTACCAGTCTATAGAAAGGACCCTGCAAGCAGGTTCCGATGGCTGGTAACCGATATTTTTTTATACCTTTATAAAATTGCTTTTTAGCCTATGAGTGAAGAAATACTCAAAGCCCTCACACAACTTTTTGCGATAATTACAAAACAGGATGGCGGGGTTACTGAACGTGAACGCCAATTCGTAATCACTTTCTTTCAGACCGAACTTGACCAGGATTCTGTTAAAGAATACCTGGACCTGTACGATCAGTTTTCAGGTTATGGAAAAGAGGAAGAAGAGGGCAAATCCAAACTAACTTCTGTAAAGGATTCAGTTAAGACCTTAGGTATCTGTAAAAAGATCAACAAGACCCTGACCCAAAAACAGAAAGTAGTTGTACTGATTAAACTGCTGGAACTTGTTGGTACAGACAAGAACTTCACGCCTCAGCGCATGGAGATTATCAACACCGTCTCCACGGTATTTAACATTGTACAGGATGAGTATCAGCTGATCGAAAGCTTTGTTATTTCTGAAGACGCCCGGTCTATTAATCTGGCTGATATCCTCTTATTGAACTCAGACGAGAAGGCGGAAGCCGGAAAAGTATATAAACATGTACATGGTCATATTCAGGGGAACCTGATCTTTATGCGGGTACGCAGCGTAGAGATGTACTTTACCAAGTACCTCGGAGATGAATCCAACGTTTTGAACGGGTTCATCATGCAGCCTAACCGCGTCTACCTGTTCTCGCACGGAAGTACCATCAAGACTCAGGCCGGTGACGCCCTCTACTATAGCGACCTGGTGGCCAACTATAATGAAGAATTAAAGACCACCAAGCTTTCCTTCAACGTAACTATTGATGAATTAAAATTCCCCAATGGCGCTATCGGATTGCGAAACGTGCTGATCGCTGAAGGCCCCGGAAAACTGATTGGTATTATGGGGGCCAGCGGTGCCGGTAAAACTACCTTGCTCAATGTAATGGCAGGACTTGTTAAACCCAGTCAGGGACAAATTCTGATCAACGGGTTTGACATCAACACCGAGAAAGATAAAATTCATGGTGTTATCGGTTATGTTTCACAGGATGATCTGCTGATTGAAGAACTCACGGTCTATCAGAACTTATACTACAACGCACGCTTATGCTTTGCTGACTTTACAGAAGAGCAGCTTCACAAGCGCGTGATGGAAGTATTGGAAAATCTTGGACTCGATCAGCGTAAAGATCTTCGGGTAGGAAATCCATTGGACAAAACCATTAGCGGTGGTCAGCGCAAACGGCTTAACATTGCCCTCGAGTTAATCCGTGAACCCGCCATTCTCTTTCTGGATGAACCTACATCCGGGCTTTCTTCACGTGACTCAGAAAATGTGATTGACTTGCTGAAGGAATTGTCGCTCAAAGGAAAGTTGATATTCGTGGTTATTCACCAACCATCGTCTGATATCTATAAAATGTTTGACAAGATGGTGATCATGGACACCGGTGGCTACCCGGCTTACTATGGCCCTCCGGTTGAAGCCGTAACCTACTTCAAGAAATCAACCCATCAGGTTGACAGCAATCGCGGGCAATGCGAAACCTGCGGTAACGTTAACCCTGAACAGATCTTTAACATCATTGAAGCAAAAGTTGTTGATGAATACGGACAGCCGACCAACAAGCGAAAGATCACTCCTCCACAATGGTATGATCTCTACAAAGAACGCTTCAAGATCAGCAAGGTAGAAGACATTAAGGAAGAGCCTCCGCATTCATTGAACCTTCCCAACAAACTAAAGCAGTCTGTTATTTTTGCCACGCGGGATATTCTCTCCAAGCTTAGCAACAAGCAATACCTGCTTATCAATTTGCTGGAAGGACCATTACTTGCCATTATACTGGCGTTCATCATCAAATACAAAAGTGCACCCGGTGGCGAGGAGTATGTTTTCAGATTCAATGAGAACTTTCCTGCATTTATGCTCATGAGCATCATTGTAGCCCTGTTTATGGGTTTAACAGTCAGTGCTGAAGAGATCATCAGAGACCGGAAAATACTGCGCAGGGAATCCTTCCTCAACCTGAGCTGGAACAGTTACCTGATGTCTAAGGTCTTTATCCTCTTCACTATGTCTGCCATTCAGACATTCTCTTTTGTACTCATTGGGAATGCCATACTGGAAATCGAATGGAGCATGTTGCTCCCCTTCTGGTTCGTGTTGTTCACCACTTCCTGTCTGGCAAACGTGCTGGGATTGAATATTTCTTCAGCATTCAATTCAGCTGTAACGGTGTATGTCATGATTCCCCTGTTGCTGATTCCTCAGATGATCCTGAGTGGTTTACTTTTCAGTTTTGACAAGCTGAATGACCTTATCAGCACGAAAGGTAAGGTGCCCATTGTGGCAGACATGATGGCTTCACGGTGGGCGTATGAAGCAATAGCCGTGTATCAGTTCACAAACAATACCTATGAAAAGCCTTACTATACCTATGAAAAGTATGAGGCTCAGGCTGATTTCAAATCTTCATTTATGGCCGATGAACTGGAGAAGAAACGCAGGTACATAGCAGACAATCTGGATGAAAAGGGTGATTCTATCAAGGTTGTTCTGGAGAAGGAATTAAACGTGATCCGGAAGAGCCTGCAAAATGATTACTATAAAAAAGGATTCGAAAAAGATCTGACAGAAGATCACTGGTCATTGTCAAAGTTCACACCGGACTTCAATCGCAGGTTTGAAGAATTTCTAAACGGGTATAAGAAGTTTTACCAGGACGCCTACAACCGGGCCGTTACTGAAAAGGAATCGATCATCTTTAAGCTGGAAAATGAAAAAGGAACAGACTATAAGATGAACGAGTATAAAAACCGGTATTACAATGAAAGTCTGGCTGACCTGGTGAAGAATGTCTCAGAAAAGGAAAGAATCATTGAATTTGATGGTCAGTTGATCCAACAGATCAACCCTATCTTCATAGAGCCCAGACCGGAAGGTCCGCTGGATTACCGGACTCACTTCTTTGCTCCGTCAAAGGAATTGTTTGGCATTAAATTCAGCACGTACCTTTTTGACGTTTTGGTAATCTGGATTATGACAGCCATGCTGTATATAACGCTGTACTTTGAGCTTTTGCGTAAATTAATCGAGTCATTTGAAAAGGTTCCGGGTAAAGTAAGCCTTTCGAAGGTGACCCTTACCAAAAAGAAATAAAGCCATATACAGGTAACTTTTTGGCCGGGAACGCTGAATTTTTAACTTTGTAAACGTATAATTTTATAGCTATGAGAATTGTTATAATCGGGCTAATACTAGCACTCTTCAGCGCATGCGGATCCGGTAAAAAATCCGATGACCAGGCGTTTCTGGAGGGGCTAGATTCAGCCAAGTCTGAAGGACCATCCATCTCCAATGAGGTGATTGGCAGCATTCTGCAACAGGTGCCCAGCCCACTGGAGATATCTGTACTGCTAAAGGAATCAGGTAAGAAATACAACAGTAGTTACCTGAATTCAGCTGATAACACTTCCAAATACAATAGCAACTATAAAAAAGCGCTTAACCTGGGCGTTTATGGAACTGACCTGGGTTACACCAATATCTATGAACAGAATCAAGATGGCGTGAAGTATATGGCATCTATTAAGGAGTTGGCTAACGGTCTTAGTATCGGCCAGTTTTTTGACATTGAAACCATCGGTCGTCTCGCCACAAACAGCAAAAATCTGGATTCTCTTCTGCTGATCACCACACAAAATTTCAATACCATCAACCAATACCTTCAAACTCAGGGCAGGGCGAATCTTAGTGTCCTTTTCCTGACGGGTGGATGGCTGGAAGCATTGCACATTACCTGTGAAACTGCAGCTGCCAATCCGGAGAATAAAGAATTGAAGGAAACCATTGGTGAACAGAAGATTATCCTTGAAAACATCATGCTTTTGTTATCCTTCTACAAAGAGACTGACCAAAACATGGCATCATTGTTGACTGACATGGAGGAACTGAAGAAAATATATGACAAGGTTAACATCACCTATACCTACAAAGAATCAACATTCGAAATTGTTGATGGTGTAATGGTCATCAAAGACAATAGTACAAGTACTATTGATATTACACCCGAGGATATTGCTAATATCCGCACCGTAACATCAAACATCAGAAGTAAAATCATATCATAAGCGTCATAATGAGGAGCCCTATGAAAAAGTTAATTTTTATTGTCCTATCCGTTTGCGTTCTCAGCACCCTGGAAGTTATTGGACAGTGTAATGCGGAAGCCATGAGCAACCAGTGCATTCCCAAGCTGGCCACAGGTTTCAACTTTTTGAAAAGCTATAAAATTGAAAAAGGTGCAAAGGACTTTGTTGAATATTCCTATGTATTTACGAAGGGTACTCAATACATGATAAACATCTGTGCCGCAGCTCAGCCTACCGATGGTATTGTAGTGAGTCTGTTTGATTCAAACCGCAATAAAGTAGCAACCAGCAAAGTGAATGGACAATTTGTAGCAGCCATTGCTTATCCTTGCAATACTACAGGTATCTATTACATCCAGTATACCTTTGATGGATCAACTACCAATTGTGGTGGTAGCGCATTAGGTTTCAAAAGATAAGAGCTTAAGCAATAAA
This sequence comes from Ohtaekwangia sp., assembly GCA_036503775.1. Classification (GTDB taxonomy): domain Bacteria; phylum Bacteroidota; class Bacteroidia; order Cytophagales; family Cyclobacteriaceae; genus Ohtaekwangia. The sequence goes on along the minus strand of DASXWH010000077.1, from coordinate 37,378 downwards.
CATAGAGCCTTCCGCAAAACGGAAGGCTTTTTTATTTTAATCTTATAGTATGGAATCCCATGAACTTTTATTCTCCTGCAAGGCCCGCTATTTCAAAATCGGAACCCTTACTGAAAAGACAAAGCAGGTATGGTTTGTTATTCACGGGTATGGTCAGCTCGCAGAACACTTCATCAAAAAATTCAAAACACTAGGTGAGCACGACATCTGTGTTATCGCTCCTGAGGGATTATCACGTTTTTATTTAGAAGACGTTACCAAACGAATGCAAACCGGAAACAACCGCGTAGGTGCCACCTGGATGACACGGGAGAATCGGTTAATGGACATAGAGAACTACCTGGCTTATTTGAACGCGTTGTATGCTTCCGAAATAAAAATACATTCAATCCCCGTTTCTATTGTTGGATTTTCTCAGGGAGCGGCTACGGCTTCACGGTGGGCTTTAGATGGAAAATCAGATTTCAAAAGACTGATCTTATGGTCTGGAGTCTTTCCGCCTGACATGAATTTTGAATCCGGTAAAAAGATTTTAAAAGATAAACGAACGATTCTGGTTTACGGAAAGTCAGATCCATTCCTGACAGACAACCGGTTCACAGAAATGAAAGAATTATCTCAGCAACTGGAGATCATTCCCGATCAAATTGAATTTGATGGTGGCCATGAAATTCATGAACCTACGCTCCTCTCACTTATCAATTAATTCCGCTTTACCAGGGTACTGCTCGCCTGTGCGGTTGGGAAAACCGTAATATCTGCCAACTGAACGTGCGCGGGAGATTTCAGAACGTATAGGATAATATCCGCTATGTCTTCTCCTACCAGTGGTTTCATTCCTCTGTAGACCAAAGAAGCCTTTTCCTGATCTCCTTTAAATCTCACTAATGCAAACTCTGTCTCGACCAGCCCCGGGTTGATTGACGTTACTTTTATACCATATGGATTCAAATCCATCCGCATACCTTGTGTTAAAGCATCTACAGCAAATTTGCTGGCGCAGTAAACATTACCATTTGGATATACTTCCTTTCCTGCGATCGAACCCAGGTTAATAATATGGCCTCCCTTCCGTTCCGTCATTCCTGGAATTATTTCTTTCGAAACATAAAGCAGGCCTTTGACATTTATATCAATCATCGCATCCCAATCTTCCAGGCTGCCGGTTTGTATCGGTGACAGCCCATGTGCATTGCCTGCATTGTTGATAAGAATATCAATATCCTTCCATTGAGGCGGCAGGAATGAAATCGATTTTTTGACTTGCTGCTGATCACGAACATCAAAAACAAGATGTGTTATTGATGTAAATGCTTCCAATTCCTTTTTTAAAGCGAGTAGTCGTTCTTCTCTTCTTCCGCAGAGAATGATACTGAAATTATTTTTTGCCAGTAATCGGGCGGTAGCTTCACCAATTCCTGATGATGCTCCCGTAAGCAAAACAATTCGCTGAGACATGTTTACTGAAATAGAAGGTAAAGAGTAATCGTGTTGGTGTTCACGCGTTGCAAAGGTTCTCCCAATGTGTTGGTTGTATTATCAAGTATGTTAACAATACCGCGTGAAAACCTGAGCTCAGGAGAAAATTTAAAAAGCGGGTAATATAAGTCAAAGCCGAATCCAGCTTCAAGACTGATGTTTGAATCTATCAATTCAAGCGTTTCATCACCTTCTTCAATGTTCTTCCTGCCTGAAGCTTCAATCGCTGGGTTTACACCGCCAATCATATACATGCGGATATTACCTCTACGCTCAGACTTATATTTCAACAACAGCGGAAATTCTACCATGGTAGTTTCAATGAGAACCTGTTTCATGGGAGTGCCATCGACATAACGGTATTGGAGCCTGTTTTCATAAAACCCGACCTTCGGTGTGAGTCTCAGATCAAAAAAATCAGCCAGCTTATAGTTGACAATAAACCCTAATGAAAAACCACCCGACCAATCTGGTGTTACGGAATGAAGTGCATTTAAATCCAGGAATTTATCAGAATATTTGATCTGATAGGTTGATGTATGCAAGCCTATCATAAAGCCATAGCTGAGCTTTTTCTCATCATAATTCGGATTGTTTCTTTTCACCCAACGTGTTTTCTGGCTGTAGCCAGAAACGGCAATCAACGCCAGAAGGAGCGTGAAGATTATTTTAAACCCGTGTATATAGAACTTATACCTAATGTGAGTGACCTGCATTTTGTATTGTTAAAACCTACTGTTTTTAGAATGTGAAGAAAATCCTCCCCATCCGGAAAAGCCTCTACAGACTCAGGTAAATAGGTGTAAGCGGCCTTATCACTTGAAACCAACCGACCTATTTTAGGCAAAACGAACTTAAAATAAAAATTATATACCTGGCGGAAAGGAAATTTGCGGGGCCTCGAAAATTCGAGCACTACCAGCATGCCATTGGGCTTTAACACGCGATGAATGTCTCGCAGCCCTTTTTCCAGATTTTCAAAATTACGAACGCCAAAGGCCACTGTTACAGCATCAAATGACGCATCAGCAAAGGGCAGGTTTTCGGAATCTCCCAATAACAGCTCAATACGGCCATTGAGGTTTCGCTCGGCAAGTTTCTTTCGACCCACTTCCAGCATGCCTGCGGAAATGTCAACACCGGTAATTTTATCCGCCTTTAGCGAAAGTGCTTCAATAGCGAAGTCTCCCGTGCCGGTGGCAACATCCAATATCTGTTTCGGGTTTAACGGGCGGATAAGATCAATGGCTTTTCTGCGCCATCCCCTGTCAATTCCAAGACTCAGGAAATGATTCAGGAAGTCATAGCGGTGGCTGATGTTATCAAACATCCGGGCCACCTGTTCTTTTTTACCTGCCTTTTCTTCTTTATAGGGAACTACGGTCATGACTTTCCTTTAGCCAATACGGCACGAAGGTATAGGTTTACCTCAGGGAATAAAATCTATTTCAGATGGATTACTTTTGGAGCACTTTGAATTCAACACGCCTATTCAGCTCACGGCCATCTTCCTCGTCATCATTACTAACAAGGGGTTTGGTTTTACCATAGCCTACGGCCTTTATTCTGCGTGCATCTATACCTTTTTTAGTGAGGTAGTCCTTCACAGCCTCTGCACGTTTCTGCGAGAGAAACTTATTATAAGCCCACGTTCCGATGGCATCCGTATGACCTGCGATCTCAATGATCATTCCATCATTCTGGCGCATCATGGCTTCCAGCTTATTAAGTTCTGTATAGGACTCTGTTTTAAAGGTAGCCTTGTCAAAATCAAAGTACAGGTTGCGTAAAACAGATGTTGCAAACACCACCACTTTACGCATTTCAATGGTACGGTTTATCGTTTTCTCCTGAGTGGTTGCACCTTCAATTTTAATAGTCTGATTCTGGAATATATAACCGTTGCTTTCAACGGATAACCGGTAATCTTTGGCTTTGGCATTCTTGATCGTGAATTCAAACACACCTGTGCCCGCTGTTGTGGAACCTACAACCACATTGTCTTTTGCACCCTGTAATTTCACTTTTGCATCCAGCGGGGACTTATCTGCAGCATCAACAATGGTAACAATAAACTTAAGTGGCACGATGTCTTTTTTGGGCTCCACTTTAGGTTCGACCTTCGGTTCTACCTTTGGCTCCACTTTAGGTTCTACCAGTGCAACTGTTGTAGTGTCCTTTGGTTTTTCAACGGGAGGCTTGGCTACAACAGGTTCTGTATTCTTCAGACCTTCCGGAATGGTAATCATGTATATGTCCGTATAACCCATACCGTCTTCGCGGACCGAAGAATAATAGGCACGTTTACCATCTTTAGATGACACAAAGAATACATCATTATCTGGAGTATTTATAGGATACCCCAGGTTATCGGGTTCGCTCCATTCATTAGCGGCAGGATCATAGGTGGCCTTGAAAACATCATATCCTCCCATACCTTTTCTTCCCTTGCTACTGAAGTAAAGTGTTACTCCATCATAATCAATGAAAGGTCCATCATCATCAAGATCCGTATTGATTTTCGGTCCCAGGTTTTTCACGTTAGCCCATTCACCTTTGCTATCCTTTGTGGCACGATAGATATCCAGTCCACCAAAACCTCCAGGACGATTACTGGAGAAGTATAAGGTCTTTTCATCGCTTGAAATAGAAACCGATTTTTCTTCGAAACTGGAGTTGATGATTCCAGGCATAGGAGTTGGTATACTCCAAACACCACCTGAGCTTCGCTCACTGTAATAAATATCTCCTCCGTTATCATCATTGAAGATAAACAACGTACCCCCATCCGCAGAAAGGGCCAGGTTGGAATTGTGAGTAGGCGTGTTTACAGGTTCACCAATGTTCTTGGCATAGCTCCAGGTACTTCCGGATTTGGAAGCAATAAAAATATCCTCCCAGGGCTTGTTATCATCAGCCACGTTCTGGTTCAAGTTGTCTTCTCTGCGTCTGGTGGTAAACACCAGTTCCGTCTCAGCCTCATTCAATACAGGCGCATAGTCTTCAAATTCAGAATTGATCTCACGGCCAATATTGACAATTGAGAAGTTACCGGGATTTGAAACAAACTCCTTACCATTGGTACATTCAAAAATGGCACGATCAACTACAGCCGCCTCAACACGATCTTTACCCTGGTAGTTTGATTTCTTGGCCAGCTTCTGTTTGTACAGATCAAAGAAATGAAGAGCCTTGTCAAACTGTTCTCCATACTGGTAGCTCTTTCCGATAGAATATTCGATATCAAACCGGTAATCGGGGTCCTGACGATAGACCCGTAAGAAGTATTTGGCTGCGAGGTCCTTTCCGATGGTAATCAGGTGCAGACGCCCCGCCTCATAATTGGCTTTGATAAAGGTAGTGTCGCTGTCTGCCGCGGTCACAACAAGTTCACGGGCATCATCAATAGCTTTTGTTTCAGCCATGATTTCTTCAGCAAGCACCATGTATTCCCGGGCCGTTTCTTTGGGGTCTTGCTGGCTGAATCCGGTGGTCGAAAGTGCTAATAAAAAAGTTAAAAAAATCAGTACACTGCGGATACTGGACATTGCTTAAAAAGTTTTAACACTAAAGTTAATAATATTATTGGCTTGACAATATAGTACAAATTCGCCAAAACAGGTACGTTTGCGGGCATAAAAATAGACCCATAAAGCACACAGTTCTTACAAACTTAGTATTTTGCCCTTCAATTATTACTTTAAGCCATGAATATTACTTCGGCCGAGTTCATTTCCAGTTATGCCGATGTACAAAAATGCCCTCCTCCCGACAAGCCTGAGTTTGCATTTATAGGCCGTTCTAACGTGGGCAAGTCTTCCCTGATCAATATGGTCACCAATAACAAAGGCCTCGCTAAAACGTCTGGAAGACCAGGTAAAACCCAAACTATCAATCACTTCCTGATCAATAAACAATGGTATCTGGTAGACCTGCCAGGGTATGGCTATGCCAATGTGAGCAAGGATATACGGCAGGGCTTTGGTAAGATCATCGATAATTATGTTGTTAAACGCGAGAGCATCTCCTGCCTTTTTATATTGATCGATTGCCGACTGGAGCCACAGAAGATAGATCTCAGCTTTATCAATTGGGTTGGTGGCAAGGGGATTCCTATGGCTTTAATCTTCACCAAATCAGATAAGCTTTCGCGAAATGAGCTAGCAAAGAATGTAAAGCGTTTTGAAAAAACACTCCTTCAGGATTGGGAAGAACTCCCCCCTATTTTTATTTCGTCTGCTGAAAAGAGAACCGGTAAAGAAGAGCTGTTGACCTTTATCGATGAGACCCTGACCAGGCTTAAAAACCAGTAACGGGAGCCTTTCCGGTTAACGCTTGGGCAATCAACTTTTTATTTAGCTTTGCCCAAATTTTAAAAGGATATGACACTGGCAGAATTAGCGACAATTTCAGGAAAAGGAGGACTCTTTAAGGTTTTAGCACCAACAAAATCGGGAGTGATTCTCGAATCCCTGGACGAAACCAAAACCAAGTTAGTTGCCAATGCCAGTCAGCGTTTGTCTCTCCTGAATGAAATCTCCATTTACACCACGACAAAAGAAGGCACAGTTTCTCTGGAAGACGTCTTGAAAAAAATCCACGCTGATTTTGGAAGCGACCCCGGTGTTGATACCAATTCAGATTCTGCCGAGCTAAAAGCCTTTATGAAAGCCGTGCTTCCGGAATATGATGAAGAACGTGTTTACGTTTCTGATATTAAAAAGCTGGTAAAATGGTATGAGTTGATTCTGAAATATGCATCAGAAATACTCACTGCAGATAAAACCACTGCCTCTTAACGTTTCAGATAAACGAAACGGCTTTCTCAACCATATTTTTGGATCCTACATAAAATGCAGTTCGCTGATGAAGTGAGCCTGGCTTAATATCCAGAATGCGTTGCTCTCCGTCCGTTGCCATTCCACCAGCCTGTTCTGCTATATAGGCTAATGCATTGCATTCGTACATTAACCTCAGCTTACCAAATTTATCCCTGGCGGTAGCAGGATAAATATAAATTCCACCCTTCAGCATATTCCGGTGAAAATCGGCTACAAGCGATCCGATATAACGAGCGGTATAATTACTGTTCTTACAATGCTGAACATAAGCCTTGACCGGTTCAGTGAACGAATTGTATGATCCCTCATTAACTGAATAAATTTTACCATCGGCTGGCATATGCATATCCGGATGTGAGAGAAAGTACTCACCCAATGTAGGCTCATAGGTAAATCCATTGACACCATGGCCGGTGGTATACACCAGCATGGTTGACGATCCATACAGAACGTAGCCGGCAGCTACCTGCTCTGATCCCGGTTGTAAGATATCCTCTTCACGAATGGGTGTACTTACCGGACTCTTCCTGCGGTAAATGGAAAAGATGGTACCAATAGAAACGTTCACATCGATATTGGATGATCCATCCAACGGGTCGATGGCGATAACATACTTTCCTTCATTATTCAGATCGACAAACGATTCCGATTCTTCTGACACCAGTGCACAAACTTCTCCCCCTTTGGCAAGCGCACGTGTAAAGCGGATATTCGCCAACACATCAAGTTTTTGCTGATCATCTCCGGCCGTATTTTGTGAGCCTACAGCGCCCATTATATCGATCAGGCCCGCCTTATTCACCTCCCGGTTTACCACCTTCGATGCCAGGGCTATATCCCTAAGTAATTGCGAAAGCTCACCACTGGCATACGCAAACTGATTCTGGTTGTTTTTAATGAACCGGTCCAATGCCGTACCAATGGGCTGAGCTATTCTTGACGATTCTATACTTGTTGCGCTGGCAATATTGGGTGATCTTTGCATCCTCTTGAAAATTAGACGTCAAAGGTAATCCGCAAACGATTTAGTTCAATAAAAATGAAGGTTTTTAAATTCGGAGGGGCTTCCCTCAAAGACGCTCAAGGCGTTAAAAATGTCACTTCCATTATTCAATCTACTGCAACCCATAATTTATTGGTAGTGGTATCGGCTATGGGAAAAACCACAAACGCGCTGGAGAAAATTCTTGAACTCAACAAAAGCGGGCAGTCTGTTGCTACAGAAAAACACACCCTCTATCAATATCACAAAAATATTGCAGACAAATTGTTTCCGGCAGAGCATGGTGTGTTTCAGGAAATGGATAAGCTGTTTACAGAACTGGATGCAGAACTTACACGGCAAGCTGATTTTGATTTGATCTATGATCAGGTTGTATCAAAAGGTGAATTGATCTCCTCGATACTCGTGCATCACTATTTGCTGCAACAAGGTCATCCTTCTCATTGGCTCGATGCGCGTTCGTGCATTCAGACTGATACCAGTTTCAGAGAAGGCAAGGTGGATTGGAATACAACATCATATTGTATTGAAAAGCTACAAACCACACTGGACAAAAACACGATCATCACACAGGGCTTTATCGGGCAAACTCCGGATGGGTTGACCACTACATTAGGACGGGAAGGATCGGATTATTCGGCCGCCATATTCGCTTCCTGCCTGACCGCTGAATCAGTAACGATATGGAAAGATGTTCCCGGAGTTATGAATGCCGATCCCAGGAGGTTGCCGGCAGCCGTAGTGTTTGATGAATTGCCATTTAAGGAGGCAGCAGAGATGACGTACTACGGAGCGTCTGTCATCCATCCCAAAACCATCAAGCCCCTCGCTAATAAAAATATACCGCTGCTCGTAAAGAACTTTGAAGACCCATCATTGCCGGGCACTAAAATTCACGAATGTACCGTTGACTACATTCCACCACTGATTGTGTTCAAGGACAATCAATGCCTGGTTTCCTGTAAGGTAACGGATTACACCTTCATCAGTGAACAGCAGCTTCTCACCATTTTTCATGCGCTTTCAGAGCTTGATCTGCGTGTGAATGTCATGCAAAACTCGGCAATATCGTTTTCATTTTGCCTGGACTTCCGCGAAAGTAAAGTGATAAAACTTATCCATCGGCTGCAACAATACTTTGAAGTGTATTACAATACCGGGCTCACCCTGGTTACGGTGAAAAATTATGATGCACTGACATTTGAAACGTATCGCAAGATGCCGGGAATATTACTGGAACAATCTTCGCGATCAACACTTCAGGTATTGCTCAGGCTTTAGCTTTTATAGCGTATTTTTCTTCGAGGTGAAGTATAAAATTATCCATGGTGCGATCCAGTATATCAAACACCTCCTGGAAATGTTGTTCACCACCATAGTAAGGATCCGGAACTTCTTCGCCCTTACCCTGCGGATCAAACATACGCATCAGTGAAATTTTCTCCAGGTGATTCCCGGCATTAGTCAACCGCAGAATGTTCCGGTGATTACTTTTATCCATAGCCAGGATAAAATCATAATATTCAAGATCAGCTTCCTGAAGCTGTCGACCACAGTGATTAATACTGACACCATTTTTCCGGGCATTCGCAATGGTTCTGGAATCCGGAGAATCACCAATATGGTAATTGGCTGTACCGCAAGAATCAACTTCAAACAACTGATCTGTTTTCCGGTGTTTTAGTTTATGCAGAAATATGGCTTCCGCCAACGGAGACCTGCAGATGTTACCCAGACACACAAATAATACTTTCACTTTGTCCATAAAAAATGTCTTATTCTCGCGGATTTAAGCCTTTTGACCTGAATTCCGTGCGCAAAAATAACAGGGATAAGGTTACAAACACACCCTGAATATCATTCATAAGTAAGCATAGCACACTTTAATTATGCCTTTTGATTGAGGCCCTGCCACGTGATGGCAGGGCTTTTTTATTATACCCGTATGCCATTAAATTCTTTTTGAATTTCTTCCGGACTTTTGAAGCTTTGTGTTAATCACTCAGCTTATGGAATGTATCAAGGTCACTGAACAACACGAACCTTTCGTTGCACTGATTCAACTCAATCGTCCGAAAGAGCTCAATGCCTTAAACCTTCAACTTATGCAGGAACTTCGGGATACGCTTCATGCCCTGGATAAGAATGACAACGTTCGTGTGATTATCATTACCGGAAATGACCAGGCTTTTGCTGCAGGTGCTGACATCAAACAAATGGCGGATAAAACAGCTATTGATATGTTGGCCATTGATCAATTCAGCACCTGGGATCAGATCCGTAAAACACGTAAACCAATTATTGCAGCCGTATCAGGTTTTGCATTAGGCGGAGGATGCGAACTGGCAATGACCTGTGATATGATCATCGCTTCTGAAACTGCGAAGTTTGGTCAACCTGAAATTAAAATAGGGGTAATGCCCGGTGCCGGTGGAACACAACGGCTCACCAAAGCATTAGGTAAAGCCAGGGCCATGGAGCTGATACTCACGGGAAGATTTCTTTCGGCTGAAGAAGCATACTTTTATAAGCTGGTTAACAAAGTTGTCCCGACAGAAATGTTGTTATTTGAAACGCTCAACCTGGCAAAGGAGATAGCACAGATGTCGCCTGTGGCTGTTCAGCTTGCCAAGGAAGCTGTAAATCGTTCCTTTGAAACACACCTGGATGAAGGGCTTCATTTTGAACGAAAGAATTTTTACTTAACCTTCGCTTCGGAAGATCAGAAAGAAGGAATGCGCGCTTTTGTTGAAAAGCGTAAGCCGGATTTCAAGGGAAAATAATCAGTCCTCTACCACCACGGTTTTGCAGAATTCATGTTGCTAAGCTCAACAGCTTCACCGATATGAGGCGTAATTATTTTCACACCTAAACTATCCGCAGCTTTTAATGCCCGGGTAATGGGTTCATTCCAGGGATGAATCGCCAATGTGAATTTTCCCCAATGAACAGGCAGTAATACTTTTGCCTTCAGATCAATACTGGCCTGCACTGTTTCTTCCGGCATCATATGAATCAAAGGCCATTGTTTATTGTACTGACCGCATTCTAACAGCGCAATATCAAAGGGTCCATACTTCTCACCGATCGCTTTAAAATGATCATCATAACCGGAGTCTCCACCCATGTAGATTGAACGATCAGGCGTTTTTAATACAAATGAAGCCCATAGGGTTTTGAACCGGGAAAAACCACGACCGGAAAAATGCCGGGCGGGTGTGGCGATTAATTCAAAGCCACCATTCAGCTTTACCGATTCCCACCAATCGAGTTCGGTGATCTTCGTTTCGTCAACACCCCAGAATGATAAATGCTGACCAACACCCAGTGGCGTATAAAAATGTTTTGTCTTGGGGATCAGCTTTGTTATGGTGGTATAATCAAGATGGTCGTAGTGATCGTGTGAAATGATGATACCATCGAGCTGTGGAAAATCAGGAGCTGTATACATTTCAGTTCCGGGATAACTTTTTCCAAAGAAAGAAACCGGTGATGCATTCCCACTGAAGACCGGATCCACCAGGAATGTCTTTCCATTGGTTTTTATCAGATAAGAAGAATGACCAAACCACACCAATGAAAACGTAGTGTCAGAAAGGGACTTTAAATCGGTCTTTACGGAGGGTAAACTATCATGAGGTTCAGTGTTATCCGGTTTGTTAAAAAGACTCCACATCAGTTTTGCATAAGATACATCCGGGCTCATTACCGGAGTATCTTTGAGGTTCCTGAAAATACCTTCCTGGTAATGTGATGATTTTGACACCCGGTCAAGGCGCTTACCGGTCGGGTTTTCACCAAACACAGGCCGCTGCATATAGAAATAGGTTATGATAGTCAAAGCAACAACGATGCTGATAATAGTGATCATGGTAATTTTCAAAAATTGTAATAGGATGCGAAGCATAGGACTGGAGACGGAAACATCCGAAAGTTATTGTAACAACAAAAAAAAGAGCTGCACAATAGTACAGCTCTTTCTGATATGATTCTTACTTACTTCTATCGTACATTAATACCAAACCCTACCGTAAAGGCATTGTACTTCTGGAAGGTATAGTCTGTATGCAACGTGATTACAGCAAGTTTCAGGCGGAAGCCCGCGGTTGCCGAAAAGCTGGATGCATTATAATTCAGGTTAACAGGATTACTTTCCTCATCCTCAATGGTTCCATTTTCATTGACATCCCAGGTGCCTTTTACAGCAACATTTGATTTTGCAATGGTATAACCCATTCCGCCATAAAAAGTTACCACAGAAAGTTTTTTAGAGATAACACCCTGAATAGTAGTGGTGTTCAAACGGAATTCACCGCGCTGATTTTCTCCGTCAACATCATCATCTGTATATTTATAATCCAGTGAGAGTTTCGTAAACCCAACAAAACCCGACAAGTCAAACGGCAGGAGTTTCAGTCCGGGGATGTATTGCTTTATATCATGCATTACACCTATTCCAAACAATTTCACAGAGCCATCATCGCCAACATCTATTGTAGGTGCAAAACGAACTTTAATATCCGTGCCTTTCGGTAATCCAAAACCTAATGTAAGCATGGGAACAGGCATCCAGTTATTACCTATATTTCCTTTCAGGTCAAGTCCTCCAGGGCCTTCAAACGTAGTATTGTAATCAGGATCATCAACATCGGTTATACGATATACCGGTTCTCTGTCGGGACCAAAAATGGTTGGCGCTTTCGGATAGTCAGGTGAACTGGGATCGAGTTCAACAGTAGCCAGATCTATTTTAGATACATCATAAAAAAGGTCGCTGGTAGGTATGATCATGGCACTACCGGTAAAGGTCAAGTCAAATCCCGCAAGTTTATGTGGCTTGGCTGTATTATACCATCCCTGCCCCAGCCCCAGACTCGTACTTTTCATGAAGGGATCTATGTAACCGTCCATCAGTTTCTTGCCGTCAGCGATGCTATTTGTTAACAGTACATCCAAGCCATCCTGCGCATAGGTCATCCCCGGAACAAGCAGAAACATCGCAAAAACAATCTTTTTCATCATTTTGAATATTTTTAGAACAATACATCCCAAAATATAAATTTTGGTAAACTTTAAAGGCGCTCATTTAAAATAAATAAATGAAGATCAACAAGGTTACTATTTTTGCTGGCACATGGTATTTCTTTATAACCTGATTCTTACTCTGGCCCGCCTCGGCCTGCGTGTATTTTCTGTCTTCCACCCCAAGGCAAAAGCCTTTGTACAGGGACGGAAGAATTTATTAGCCCGGATACAGCATGATTTTCAGCAGGTGAATGACCCGGTTGTATGGGTGCATTGTTCCTCATTGGGAGAATTTGAACAGGGTCGGCCGGTGATTGAAAGATTAAAGCGTGAATTTCCACAGCTTAAAATACTACTCACTTTTTTCTCGCCATCCGGTTACGAGGTAAGAAAAAATTATAATCAGGCTGATTTCATTTACTACCTGCCGCTTGACTCCTCACGGAACGCAAAAAAATTCATTGCCTATACCAAACCCACGCTGGCTATTTTTGTCAAGTATGAATTCTGGTATCACTACTGCAAAGAGCTTCACGCCCGCAAAATTCCGTTGATTTCGATTTCTGCTATATTCAGAAAGTCTCAATTATTCTTCCATGAGTACGGAGGATTTATGCGGAATATTCTGAAGCACTTCTCTTTTTTCTTTGTTCAGAATGATGAGTCAGTCCGGCTATTAAAATCCATTGGAATTGTTAACTGTAAACGTGTTGGCGATACCCGTTTTGACCGGGTATACCAGGTGGTGCGGCAAAGTGATGAGATCCCCATTGCTAAGAAGTTTAAAGGTGATGATAAAGTTTTTGTTATCGGAAGCAGCTGGCAGGAAGACATGGACGTACTGGCTCCCTTCATCAATGAAAACCGCCTGAAGTTTATCATTGCTCCACATGAAGTTTCTGAATCATCCATACACGGAATTGAAAAGCAGTTACAGGTAAAACATATCCGGTACTCGCAAGCGGCTGATAAAAATCTCGATGACTTTACAGCGCTTATCATCGATAATATTGGAATGCTTTCGCGGTTGTATCGCTATGGTGAGTTTGCGTATGTAGGTGGTGCTTATGGTCAGGGACTGCACAATATTCTGGAGGCAGCCTGTTATGGTGTACCTATTCTGTTTGGAAATAAGAACTATGAAAAATTCCAGGAAGCTACGGATCTGATTAACCGCGGTGGAGCTTTTGATGTTTCCGATTATCCGGATCTAAAAGCCAAATACGAAATGCTGAACGTACCTGAAAGTTTTCTCCTGGCGTGCGAAGTAACGCGCCAGTATGTGGAAGAGAACCTCGGTGCAACTGAAAAAATCATGACCTATTGTCGTAACATACCGCGATAGTATGAAGGGAAAGGTTCTGCGATCCACCGGTTCTTTTTATGAAGTACTTGCTGAAGACGGGAGTACGTATAATTGTCGCGTTCGGGGCAAGATCAGACTGGAAGGAATTAAAGAAACCAATCCGGTTGCTGTAGGCGATAACGTTCTTTTGGATCTGGAGAATGATGTTGGTGTTATCATTGAAATACTCCCGCGTGTTAATCACATGCTCCGTCAATCGGTTAAGAAGACGGGACATTCACACGTGCTGGCTGCCAACATAGATCAGGCCATGGTGATCGCTACGGTGGCGAAGCCCCGTACTTCGTTAGGTTTTATTGATCGGTTTATGGTGAGTGCAGAGTCATTTCGCATTCCGCAGGTCATCGTGTTTAACAAACGAGATCTGCTGTCAACGGAAGAAGCACAAAGTGTGGAAAATATCATTGAGCTCTATTCGGGAATTGGCGCCTCCTGCTTTTCAATCTCAGCTGTAAAGGACGATGTTAGCAACCTTCGTGAACTTCTGCAAAACAAAACTACTTTGATTACGGGACATTCAGGTGTTGGAAAATCCACACTGCTCAACCGGATCTCTCCAACCATTGATCAGCCCGTAGGTGACATCTCGGCTTTTTCAGAAAAAGGAACACATACCACCACCTTTGCAGAAATGTTCAGGCTTGATGATAAGACCTTTGTAATCGATACTCCGGGAGTAAAAGAATGGGGACTGGTGGATATGAGTCAACAAGAGCTATCGGATTATTTTCCGGAAATGCGTGAGATACGACTCAATTGTAAGTTCGGTTCCAAATGTATTCATGTCAACGAACCAAAATGTGCCGTACAGGATGCTGTAAAAAACGGGACTGTTGCTGAAAGTCGCTATAACAGTTATCTGAGCATGGTATTAGGTGAAGACAACCGGAAATAGTCAGCATGCAATACAAGGTCAATGATCGCCTCATGCAATATGAAGCCACCGGAGAAAAAGTCTGGGGAGAAAACGATGTGCTTCTACACCATGCCGTTGACTTAACCGCTGAAACAACATGGGCCACTTCTGGTTTTACCATTGAAAAATTTCTTGACCACAACACGTTCCAACGATTTGCAGAAGCAACAAAGGTACTTCTTCTCAATCTTTGGAAGGAGGCCGGGCTTTCCGTCCCCAACAACTTTCTACCTGAACAGTATCACACACTCATTGCGGATTATAAAAATCATCTTCAGGCCATTGAAAAAACCAAACAGCTGTCTGTTCGCGATTTTCCGATTCCAATAGGACAGATTGAAGAACGGATCTCTTCCATTTGCCGGATACCATTGGTAGCGAGAAATCCTTTTGATGATCAATCCATATTTCACTTTCGGATCATCAGGCCAGGACAAGGTGATAATAATCCATTGCATCGTGACGTCTGGCTGGAAGATTATGACAACTGTATCAACCTGTACATTCCGGTTGCCGGAAGCACGCCACAATCATCACTTATCCTTATACCGGGAAGCCACCATTGGCCTGAGTCCCGTGTCCAACGTACGCGTTCAGGTGCGATCATTAATGGAATAAAGTTTAATGTTCCCGCGGTGACTGCTATTTCAGGAGATTACCAGATTCAAAGACCTTCACCTGATGAAAATAACCTACTCATCTTTTCACCTTATCTCATTCATGGTGGAGCGGTGAATTTACATTCAGATATAACGCGGATATCCATTGAACTCCGCTTGTGGAAAAAATGAGGTTCCTGAAATTCATTCTGCTTTTATTCAAAAGAGGATCATTACACCATGAACCCATTGACTTTGAGGAGAACCGAAGAAAAATTCTTCACGGGATTTCAACCGGTGCGGAAATTAAAGTCATAGACATTCCTAAGAACAAAACTCTCTACACGGTCAAATCCAACATAGCCTATCTTTTTCATGCGAGGAAAATGAACACGATGTTCTTTGTATCCGCAGAAAAGCAGCTGATCTATGTTCGCCTATTGAAATCAGCCAGCACATCGGTTCTGAAGGAATTTATTCCGTTAGTTGATCCCCGTTTTACTGGAATTAATTTAACCAATGATCAGATTGACGCTCTGTCATTCCATTACGTAAAGAAAAAACTTTCGGAAGTCGAACTGCCGTATCAGAAATTTGCTGTGATCAGAAACCCGTTTCAACGAATCGTATCCGTATACCTGGATCTATTTGATCCCGATGCACCCTATTTTTCATATGGCAGCTACTGGTTTGGAATATTAAAACCAGGCATGAGCTTTCATGACTTCATAGACGTTATTTCAACTGTTCCGGATTTTCTCAAAGGCCCACACTTCTCACCCCAACATTATATACTGTCAAAGGGAATTGGCCTGTATAACGTAAAATGGTTCAGACTGGAAAAAGACATCGATGCCCTTAAGCAATTCCTGTTGCAATACGATATCACATTGCCATATTTAAACAAACAAAAGAGCACCTACGATTATGGAACATTTTACAATGAATCAACCTTAAGCAAGGTGTACTTCATGTACGAGAAAGATGTTCATACATTTGACTATCTGAAGGAGTATCAGACTCTTAAAAAAAGGATAAGTCAATCCGAATACCGGAGTTGATAATACCAGGCTCTCAAAAAACGAAGAGGCAAACGAAAGAAATTCAGAACCAACAGAACATGATCTTCAACGCTGGTACACCGAAGCTGTTTTGTCATGTTATAAAACAATCTTGCTTCAACGCGATTACCGGAAAAAACAGAGTGCCGCAATTCATACTTTACGCGTTTGCATAGTGCACGATTATCTTCGGTTGTCCGGTTCAGCAGCAATGCTTTTTCACACACTCGATAGGTAGAGTATAATTGTTTATCTCCTCTTTTATACCAACCTGATGACATGGAATTCCCTGTTCTCCTCACCCTTGTTAATTTATCAGGCAGGTAAGCATATTTATAGTTTCGTGATGATCGTACCCAAAAATCAAAATCTTCATATGACAAATTGGGGTCATACCCGTTCAGCTCCGTCAATACTTTTGTTCGGATCATCATGGTAGGTGAACAAATGAAGTAGGTCGTTAACACCGATTGATATACGTCACCGGTCGGAATCGCTGCCAGCAGTTTCTTTTTTTGGAGATACGCAAAATGTTCACGCAGTACCTTACCCTTAACATCGATATAAATGGCATCAGTAAAGATAACCCCAAACGAATTATCGAGGGTATTAAACAGAGCTACCTGTCTGGAAATACGATCAGGCTCCATCACGTCATCGGTGGCAAAATCAATCACATATTCGCCAGTAACAAATGAAAATGCCTGATTGAATGCACGACAATTACCCACGTTTTCAGGAAGAGCAATGAACCGGTCATGAGGGTGATCGACAAGTAATTTCCGTATCACCTCCACACTGCGATCACGGCTCGCATCATCTACAATTATCAGTTCTATATTTGGATACGTCTGAGCCCACACCGATTCCAGGGCCTCTTTAACAAAGTCCTCATGATTATAGCATAAACAAATCACGGATACTTTTGGAAACATACTTTACATCCTTTTTATAAAAGTATGACGGGGAGTGACTTCGCACCCCAGTGATCTTTTGAAAGAAAAAACCCCTGCGTTTACGATTCCTTTATCCGCTGATGTTCCCAGATCTAATAGCGTCACACCCTGCATTTTGGCATAATCATATAACTGATGAATCAAAAAGGTTATTGGGCTATGAGTCCGGTAGTGCAAATCATCACCCCAGTAAAAGCAATACCAGATTGTAGGTGATATCTTAATGACAACTGCGGCTGCAATTATTTTATGATGGTGTCGTACACCATATAGAAAATAATTGTCAGGAAAATCTTTAAACATCTCTACCAGATCAGCATTGCTCATAGTCATCGGGTATTTCTTTCTAAGGCGTGTATCCGCAGTCAGGTGATAGACTCTGTCCAGCGTACTGTGATCCAAAGATGCGAATTGAAAGCCCGTTTTTCGCGATTTCCTTACCCGTAGTTTGGGTGAAGGACGCATGTTCATCCCTTCGTCATTCACACGAAGTATCTGATCAACATCCGTATAGAGTACTTCATACCCACTCAGCGAAAATGCTTTATTAATAAGGTCGCTTTGCTTCTGATTGTAGGCTTCCGGGAAACAACGAATCTGTATCGTAGATATTCCATTCACTACACTCCAGTCATAAACTTTCTTCAGCAAACTGATCAAATCAGCAAGTTCAGCTTTTCCACTTATCACCGGACCTCCAAATGAACTGCGCTCAAGGCTGATTAATTCCCGATCTGAGTGTGTAAAATAAATGATCAGTTGCTGGTATGTAAATGAAATGATCTTACTTTCAGGGTTTCTGAAAACAAAATCACGTTGATGAAAAAAGAAAAGAGGTTCGTCCTCAGATGAATGCGATGCTGAAGAATTCAACTAGTAAGGGATACCTAAGCGTTTATAAATAAAATGCATGAGCCAGGCCGGACCGATTAACAGAAACTGTATATCCTTAAGGAATGAAGGTTTTTTACCTTCAACCTTATGGCCATAAAACTGACCAATCCATGCAATGACAAAAACAATAAGGCATACAACCCAGAGCGGTGCAATGTTTATGCGAACCACGACATTAACCAGAAACAAACACAGCGCTCCGAATAACATCATGCCTAAGCTCAGTGGAATGGATAAAGAAACATAATAAACCAAAACCAATATCATCACGATGGCAGCCCAATTGGCATACGGATTACCTTCACCCAGCAAAGTCTGCACAGGGCCGGAAGGAATAGAAGCAATCAACCCAACAACACTGAAAAAAATAAGCGGCACACAGATCCAGTGAATAGCTTTGTTGGTCTCATTCTTATGGCTTTCACCATATTCAGAAAGTAGTTCATCGATCTTACGCATACACGTGGTGTTTAAACAAGAAAGTTACTTGAAAATGGGCAATCTTCAAACGGACAATTAAGCCGCTTTTGTTTTCACTTTTTGCCAGTCCTTGATTTGCCAGTACACTTTACCGGTGGTCAGGTGGTTATTTTTTTCATCGTGAATTTTTATTTCACAAACTACCACAACGGCATCCTGCGTTTTCAACGGGTTGTAAATATTCTGCACGAGCCACTCTTCTGAAATGGAAAATTCCGCAAAGGCATCCATCTTACCTTGATAATGATAATCCATTTCAAGGCGTTGCATGATCAATCTGTATTTTTTAGCATCCAGCCTGTTGATCAGCAAAAACCCGGTAGTGAACTCTGAAATGGTAGCCAATGCACAGGCATGCAGTCCCCGAATGTGATTGAAGTTTTTTTTCCGGTAAGGAATTAACGTCCGCAGACGGTAATCATCAATTTCCACCACCTTAAAACCATGTGGTTTATTAAAGGGTATCAAACCATTCAGCGACCAGTTTAAAATTCCCCGATAGAAGGATGAATGCTTTGCCTTCTGCAAAATCTGCTGCGGATCTAACATAGTTGTATGTGTTGCGTGGGAAGTTGGCCGGAAATTACTTTATTTAAAAATTAATAATGCACAATATGCTAACCTATGAAAAATAAAATTGCAGTGCTCGGTGCCGGTTTGGTAGGCAAAGCCATTGCTATCGATCTGGCAAAACGCAATGACGTAACATCCATCGATATCAATGAAGAGGCATTACAACAATTAAAGGGCATAAAAACACTCAAGACTGATCTTTCGGATCAATCCAATCTGAAAAAAATTCTTGAACCCTTCGACCTGGTGATTGGTGCTGTACCAGGATTTATGGGATTTCAAACTGTAAAGACTGTAATAGAAGCAGGGAAAAACATGGTTGACATCTCATTTTTTCCGGAAGATCCGTTCGAACTGGATGAACTGGCAAAAAATAAAAAGGTAACGATTATTACCGATTGTGGTGTTGCACCGGGAATGGGCAATGTTATATTGGGGTATCACAACCGACAAATGAAAATCGATTCATATGAATGTCTCGTGGGTGGATTACCTGTTGTACGTGAATGGCCCTTTGAGTATAAAGCTGTGTTCTCCCCTATCGATGTAATTGAAGAATATATCCGGCCTGCCCGGTATGTTCAAAATTCTGCTGTAGTGATTAAAGAGGCATTGTCTGACCCGGAACTAATTCATTTTGATGGTGTAGGCACACTCGAATCATGGAATAGCGATGGCCTTCGCTCTCTCATCAAAACCATGCCCGATATTCCAAACATGATTGAAAAAACATTGCGATATCCTGGGTGCATTGAATACCTGCGTGTACTGCGCGAAACCGGTTATTTCTCTTACGATGAAATTGAAGTGAAGGGAATAAAGATCCGCCCCATCGATCTTACAGCAAAATTGTTATTTCCCAAATGGAAGCTAAAACCGGGTGAAGAAGAATTTACGGTCATGCGCATTGTGATCAGTGGAGAAGAAAAAGGGAAGAAGAAAACGTATACTTATAATCTGCTGGACAGAACGGACAAAGAAACCTCAACCTTATCTATGGCACGAACCACCGGATATACCTGTACCGCTGCTGCTAATCTGGTTCTCCAGGGACGGTATAAACGGATAGGAATTTCACCTCCGGAATTTTTAGGAGAAGCCGAGGCTGATTTTAAATTCATGCTGGCCCATTTAAAAGAACGTGGTGTTCACTACAACGTGGTTGAGCACTAAATAAAAAAGGACTGCTTCACAACAGTCCTTTTTTTATTTAGCCAAGTATCCTGTTTAACTCTTCACGTTAAACGCGACTGCGGTATTTTCCCACTTTAAATTGACTTTGTCTTTACCCGGTTCGATGGTAAAGGTTTCAACAAAACTGTCGGTCTTCGTTGGCTTAACCGTTACCCGAAGTGCATCTTCAGAGTCTTTGTATTTATACGCTCCCCATTGGTTACTTTCTTTATTGAAAATGATTGTCCACTCATTTTCGCCAGGAATGGTAAACAAAGAATATTTACCCGCAGCAAGTTCTTTGCCTTCAACTTTTACAGGCTTGTCAAATTCAATAGTCGTAGCTTCATTCGCTCCGGTTCTCCATACTTCTCCGTAAGGGACCAGGCCACCCATAATTTTACGCCCTTTGGCAGAAGGCTGACAGTATACAATTTTAACATTGGCATTGCCGGCCTTTCCGGAAACTTCAGCCTTTGGGCTGGCCGGTTTTTTATCTTGCGCAAACACAACACTGGTAAATGCCACCAATGCGATCATCAGGAAACTGAGTCTTTTCATAATCGTAATAGAATTGTTTGGTTGATTTTGTAATAGCTATATACGAAAAATGCCCCCGAAAAATCGGAGGCATTTTATATAAAGTAAACTATTACCTGTAAACTACACTTACAACGGCCTGAACCGCGATTTAGTTTTGATGAACGGCAACTATTTTTCAGATGAGGTTCATCAATACTTTCTTTCGAAACTCCAAAATTCCTTTTAATCAGCGATTTGCGTTCTACTGATTCTTCTCAAAAAAAATTATTTCCCAAACGGATTCAATGCTGACAAAGCGCGCTTTCCGCCACCCATCTTATTCATCGTCTTCATCATTTTGCGCATGTCACTGAACTGCTTGAGCAATTGGTTGACCTGCTGAATGGAGGTTCCACTACCCACAGCAATTCTATTCTTGCGGCTGCTGTTGAGAATATCCGGATTCTCACGCTCTTCGAATGTCATGGAGCGAATGATAGCTTCAACCGGCTTGAAAGAATTATCATCAATATCAACATCTTTAATAGCCTTACCAACACCCGGGATCATACCCAGCAGATCTTTCATATTCCCCATCTTCTTCACCTGTTCCAGTTGGGAAAGGAAGTCATTAAAGTCAAATTGATTTTTGCGGATCTTTTTATTGAGTCGGGCCGCCTCTTCCTGATCAAATGCTTCCTGTGCTTTTTCAACGAGTGTAACCACGTCACCCATACCGAGGATCCGGCTCGCCATACGATCCGGATAAAAGCGATCAATCGCTTCCATCTTCTCACCGGTACTAACAAACTTGATAGGCTTGTCAACTACCCTGCGGATAGAAAGTGCAGCACCACCGCGTGTATCACCATCTAGTTTGGTGAGCACAACGCCATTAAAATTCAGCCGGTCATTGAATGCTTTCGCAGTATTGACAGCATCCTGACCGGTCATAGAATCAACCACAAACAGTGTTTCAGCCGGATTAAGCGCCTCCTTCAAACGCGCGATCTCATTCATCATCTCCTCATCCACAGCCAGCCGACCTGCTGTATCTACAATCACCACACGATGATTATTCTTTTTGGCATGCTCGATTGCGGCCTTTGCGATCTTAACCGCATCTTTATTTTCAGGCTCCGCATAAACTTCAACACCTACCTGTTCTCCTAATACTTTTAACTGCGTGATCGCAGCAGGACGATAGATATCACAAGCAGTTAACAATACAGAACGGCCTTGCTTCTTGAGGTAATTGGCAAGCTTCCCGGAGAAAGTTGTTTTACCTGAACCCTGCAAACCCGAGATCAGGATTATGGCAGGATTACCATCAATTTTTATATCCTCACTCTGACCGCCCATGAGGGAAGTCAACTCATCATTCGTGATCTTGATCAGTAATTGTCCGGGAGAAATAGCGGTGAGCACATCCTGGCCCATAGCTTTCTCCTTGATATCGTCCGTTACCTCTTTGGCTACTTTATAGTTAACATCGGCATCGATCAGGGCTTTGCGAATTTCCTTGACCGTGGTAGCCACGTTTATTTCCGTAATCCTTCCCTGACCTTTCAGTGTTTGAAAGGCTTTATCCAGCTTAAGACTTAAATTATCGAACATGCGCTATATTTTTGAAATAAGGGCACAAAGTTAATCCGCCCGGGCAGAAAGTAAAAGGGGAATAATTTCCTCCCTAATTCGCTGTTTTAAGAGAGAAAAGGCGTTTTTCAAGGCTTCTTCATCGGTTACTCCTGAACCGGAAATCGTCACCGGTTTCTGAATACCTAATGCCTGGCACTGATCAACTGACAGTTCATTTCTACCTACTACGACATAGACGGGTTTTTTATTTCTTCTGGCCAGATCGGCTACGCCCTTAACTACTTTACCACTCAGGGTCTGTTCATCCATCTTTCCTTCACCGGTAATGACAACGTCTGCCTGGTTTATTACTTTCTCAAGTGCTGTGAATTCAATCATGAATTCTGCTCCGGGCCGGATCGTCAGGTTTGTCAGGGCTTGCAAAGAAGCGGGCAAGCCTCCCCCGGCACCAGCCCCCGGAAAATTGACAATCCGTTGAAATGTATTTTGTAAAACACTTTCATAGTTTATCAACCCTTCATTAAGCTCACTTACCATCTGCGGAGTTGCTCCCTTCTGCGGAGCAAATACATGTGCAGCACCGTGTGGCCCATGCAGCGGATTATCTACATCACAGAATATCGTAACAGCAACCTCTGCAATTCTGGGATGAAGATTCCGGGCATCGATCTGATAAACATGTTTTAAATTTTTACCGACAGGATCAAGCTTCTGCTCATTCACATCATAAAAGATCAGGCCCAGAGCCTGTGCCATTCCCATGCCACCATCATTTGTTGCACTCCCGCCAACACCCATAATGATTTTCTTCACACCGTGATCCAGTGCATCGCGCATAAGTTGACCCGTACCATAGGTAGTGGTAAGCAGGGGATTGCGCTGAGCTTTATTTACTAACTGCAACCCGGACGCCCGGGCCATTTCCAGAAATGCAGTGCTGCCATCTTTTGAAATTCCATAGCCGGATTCACAAAACCGGAAAAGCGGATCACGTACAACCAGGTTACGAAAAAAACCTCCGCTGTATTGCGTAAGCAGATCGCAGCTTCCTTCTCCTCCGTCTGCCAGGGGATGTTTGATGATGTTCAAATTCAATCCCGATTCGGTTAAGGCCTGCGCAATCGCATCGCAAACCTCCTCAGCCGTGAGCGACCCTTTGAATTTGTCAGGAGCCAGCAGGATGGTCATATGAAATTCATTAAATCGTTGGTCAGTATCAGGATGATTTGTTTTGGTCAAACCATCCGCACAATACACAACTAATTCCTGAACGAAAAGTACGGATATACTTCGCCTGCTTCAAATTTGTTTTTCGTGATGGGTAATTCCAGAAAACCATCCACCTTTTTCAGGTTGGCAAAATCACCGGAACCACCACCTGCTTCGGGGTATGCCATCAGTCTTCCATTTTCATTCCTCACACTCACTTGCAGGTAATACGTCAGGTTAGGTGAGAAAGTAAAATCTTTTGCTAAAACAGCGCGTTGTTCTTTATTGTCTGTTCCCAAACTTTTCATTAACCATGGCTCTATGTACCGGTAGTAACACATGTAGGTTGATACCGGATTACCCGGCAACGCAAAAACAACTTTTCCATTGGCTGATACACCAAACCAAAACGGTTTTCCGGGTCGCTGACTTACCTGATGAAAAACTTTTTTTACACCAATCTCTTCCATCACTTCCGGAATAAAATCAAACTTGCCTTTCGAAACGCCTCCCGACAAAATCATCACATCATGTTCCGAGACAATTGTTTTCAGTGAATCCAGTAAAACATTTTTCTGATCCGGTAAGTGGTATTGATTTCCTTTCCAGTGAAGTGATTGCATGGCAGCTTCTAGAGCATAAATATTTGATCTCCTGATCTGATGAGGTTCCGGAGTATGTGTGACCTCAACCAGTTCATCACCGCTGGATATGAGTGCTGTCCGGGGTAAAGACCAAACGTTCACCTGGCTTTTTCCAACAGAAGCAAGCAGAGCGATCTCTGCAGGTGAAAGGACCAATCCAGGTTCCAGCAAAGATGATCCCGCTTTAGCATCTACACCCTGACGATGGATATTTTGTCCTTTTTCAATTTCAGTCATAACAGTTGCCGCATCAGCCTGAAAATTCAGATCTTCATAGCGGATCACCGTATCAACGCCTTCCGGTAGTACTGCACCGGTCATAACTTCCAGACATTGACCCGGATCACTCAATTTTTTCTGTTTCGTTCCGGCAGCCTGTATATCCTGAATCGGGAAGACCTTTCGTCCGTTATGCCACTCCTGAAATGAAATAGCAACACCATCCATGGCCACGCGATTGAAGGGCGGAAAATCGCGATCAGCAGTGACCTGTTCGGCAAGCACGCGGCCAGCAGCTTCCGTTACCGGAACGGGGACCGGCACGGGGCTATAGAGATGAGAAAAAATGATATGAGTGGCTTCATCAACACTTACCATGACAATTATTTTTAACTTTAATGCTGTTTGCCTCTAAGGTACATGAGTAAAAAACAATTTACACACATTGATCAGTCTGGTAATCCAAAGATGGTCGATGTATCCGAAAAGAAAATTACCAGACGCACCGCCAAAGCGCAGGCGGTTATCCGGGTAGGAAAAGAAATTATCAGCCAGATCAGCAACAATGAACTCATAACTAAAAAAGGACCCGTGTTCCAGACGGCCATTATTGCCGGAGTAATGGGTGCAAAACAAACTTCAGCGCTGATCCCTTTCTGTCATCCCCTGGGTCTGGAAGATTGCCAGGTTAAAATTTCAGTAGTCCGGGATAAAATTGTAATCAACACAGAGACTGTTCTTACCGCCAAAACCGGAGTTGAAATGGAAGCCTTAACAGCGGCATCCATAGCCGCCCTTACAATCTACGATATGTGTAAGGCACTTTCACATGATATGGTTATTGAAGAAATAAAACTCCTGGAAAAAACCGGAGGAAAAAAAGATTTCAAACGCACCTGACCACCCTATGACCCTTCGCAGACGACTCTATCTGACGCTTGACCCCACCGAAAAAGGTGGAATCTGGGAAAGCATTTTTGAATTTGTTCTGGTATCCATCATCATCTTAAACATCATTGCCATCTTGCTCGATTCAGTCGGGGAGATTCATGAGGATTACAAACATACATTTGAGCAGTTTGAAATTTTTACCATTGTTTTTTTTACCATCGAATACATCGCCCGCATCTATTCCATTGTTGAGAATCCAAAGTACAGTCATCCTGTCAACGGCCGTTTGAGATACATTATACAACCCATTGCCATCATTGACCTGCTGGCTTTTCTTCCGTTCTACTTCGCGTTCATGACGGTCGATCTGCGCTTTCTGAGAGTCTTCAGGCTCATGGTTCTTTTCCGGCTGTTCAAAATTGCACGATACCTTCACGCACTCACCATTTTTAAAAAGGTATTAGCCGATCGCAAAGAACAACTGGTACTGAGCTTTCTCTTTATACTCTTTGTCCTCGTCATTATTTCCTTCATCATGTTCTATGCTGAACACGATGCCCAACCTGACCTCTTCAGCAGCATACCGGCAACGATGTGGTGGGGAATTTCAACCATTACCACGGTGGGATATGGTGATATGGTTCCGGTTACACCGCTTGGAAAATTTCTCGGAGGCATATTTGCCATTACCGGTGTTGGGTTACTCGCCCTACCTGCAGGTATTCTTTCATCAGGTTTCTATGAAATGCTGCACAAGAAGCAGACCCGGAAGTGCCCGCACTGCGGAGAGGAAATTCATGAGTAAGGGTCAATGATCAACAGTAAATGGTGCGTGATCCAAAAATTTTCGGGTTGATCTTAGCCGGTGGTAAGAGTGTTCGCATGGGGCATGACAAAGGATTAATAAATTATCATGGCAAACCACAGCGCGAATTTCTTTTTGATCTTTTGAACACCGTGTGTCACCAGGTCTTCACTTCCTGTAAGCAGGGGTCCGAGATTCCATCTCATTTGAATCCCCTGCCCGATCAACTGGAAATAGAAAGCCCATTGAATGGAATCATCTCCGCGTTCCGGGTAAATCCAGACGCAGCCTGGTTAACCGCCCCGGTAGATATGCCTAACATTGATCTGCCAACACTTGAGTACCTCATCCGCCATCGTGATAAAACAAAACTGGCTACATGCTTCTATGATTCTGATGGAAAAGATCCTGAGCCTCTGCTCACGCTCTGGGAACCGTCTGCGTATCCATTGTTAGAAATGCATTATCAAAAGGGACATAAAGGTGTTAAACCGTTTCTGCTGCATCATGATATTTGTTTGATAACCACGCCTGACACCCGCATGCATCAGAATGTAAATTCGCCTGAGCAATTGGATACCTATCAGAAAAACAAGCCATGATTACTCTTCATACAGAATAGTAAGCTCTACTCTGCGATTGTCTGCACGTTCCTGCTCTGTCCGGTTTTCATTCAGAGGCTCCCGCATACCTTTACCGTCCACAGCAATTCGGTCTGGTTCTACACCACGATCCACGAGATATTGATAAACAGACCGGGCACGGGCTACCGATAATTTAAGATTGAACTTATCTGAACCCACATTATCGGTATGGCCCACGATCCGGATATTTAAATCAGGATTATCATGCAATGCCTCAGCAAGTTGATCAAGGTAAGCCGTTGCATCGTTACCTATTCCCGTACTGTTAAACTCAAAATTGAAATGAAGGATGGCTTTATCCAGCACAAAGGGTTCATGTGTGATCATACCCGCATCAGCCGTGGCCAGCACAGAATCCTGTCGCGCACGAAGTTTTTCGCTTAACGTGAGGTTTTCAGCTTGCTGATTCACTGGCAGATCTTCTACTTTATTTATCTGCTCAGCTTCGGTAGTATCCGATACGACAGTTCCGGGAGCAGGTATGGTTTTATTGACGGGTTCTGATTTTCGTTTTGGTTTTTTGGAGCGCAACGGGCTCACCAGCCTTTTCCACTCCAGTCCGATCTCAATCGTACCGAGATTAGAAACATTATCGGAGTGAACCGGAAAATCATAACTCAGGCCTACAGAGAAATTTCTGCGATGCAGCTGCATCCCCAGTATAGCATATTTCTTCCACACATACTTGGTAATAAAATCTACCCGCTCCGGCAACTCACGTGAAAAAGATTTCAACTCATAACTGGTGATCATACCGGCATTGAACAAATGATTTGAAGCATTGGCTGTATAGAGTATTTCCGGGAACAGGGTAACATTTTTCTTTTTATAAACCCGCTGGCCGGCCATGAATACAAAAGATGAACTTAGTCCGCCAGCATTTTTCAGAAAGTCTGCTTTGTTAATATCAAAGAATGAAAATCCGGCATATGAAATTTTGTTTCCGCGCTTGTCTGTATTCTGCCAGTAAAGGCCCGGGCTGAAGGTAATGGTATTCTCGCGCCAAAGGCCTGCAGGTTCATGATTGTCAAGCGAAGAATCAAATCCACGATCCTCCACATACTGCGACCCGGTGACGAGTTCCGTGAGGTCAACATTCTGGTTGAGATACAGCACTTTTAATCCCATCGATAAGGTGTGAAACCTGACCATAGGAATTGTGACGGCATAAGAGAACGATACTTCCTGCGTATTATAAATACCGGCCAAACCGGAACGGTCATCCATAAATGAAATACCAACACCTGACCACCGCTGTCCCTTTCGATTAATGATGGGATAGGACAGATTAAAGATGTTACTGGTAAGACTGAAATCCCCACCGGTCTTCTGGTTCCGGAAATCAAAGCTGATAAGAAAATAATTACTGCTTGACACCAGCGCAGGATTGACGCGCTGCGGTGTATAATTATACTGACTGAATTGAAAGTACTGGCAATACCCCGGTACGGTAGCGACAACCAAAACAGCGAGACAAAAAATACGAATGCTGATCATCCTCATCGTACAAGAACTACACTGCCTGAATCCTTGCCGTTCAACTGAACCGGCTCACCTGAAAAAAGCTTCCCGGTGACTTTCCAGAAATATACGCCATTGGGTTGTTTGACACCCCTTGTTGTTCCGTCCCAGTCTGCTTCATTAAGGTTGGATGCCGAAAACACCAGGCTGCCATTCCGGTTTACAATGGTGAAGGTAAATTCCATCGCATCTGACATACCATATATCCGGAGAAGGTCATTCTTTGCGTCATCATTGGGTGTGAACAGCGAAGGGATGTAACCATTTCGTTCAACCGTAATGCGTATCTCTGCCTGATCCGTACACCCGATGGAATCGTAGCCTGTCACCACGTATGTGGTCGATTCGGTTGGGCTTACCTGTGGATCTGGTATCTGTGTATCAAATATTCCATTGGCTGCATTCCAAACATAAGTTTCTGCACCTGACGCGATGAGCTGAACCGAATTGCCATAGAACACAAATGCATTTTCCGTGGCGATGTTAACATCAGGTTTACTGATCCGGATGGTGAACTCATGATCTACATCACAGCCGGTGCCCAGAGAAGTAATGGCGTGAATTTCTTCTTCCGCAATCACGGTATGATCCAGGGTTGAACCTGTGCCCAGTAACTGACCCTGAGCATTTTCCCATCGAACAGTATTCCAGAAGTCACCTACAGAAAGGTGTACAATTTCATCTTTGCAGGCATACAAGGTATCGTATTCAAATCGGGTTGTGTCTTTTACATCAATGTACCAGGCTTTAACATGAGCACACACCGGGTCAGCCGGATTGAAATAGAACACCACATCGGATTGCGTCCCTGCCTGATAGGTCAGAGATGTACCATCGAAAAGCAAACCAGAAGAAAAAGAATACCAAGCCGAAGAGGATGGAGAAGTAAAAACAATCTGCTCTTTCGAACACAAACGGATGGAATCAACATTCGTAACAGAGCACGCTTGTATAGCACCCCAGCAAATACTTGCGCTACTACCACCCGCATGAAAACTGTTGTCTACGGCCTCGATAGCAAAATTGGTGACAGGCGTTGCCGGCTCAATCAACACAAAATTGGAACTGCCCGTATTACCATGGCTTACACTCAATCGCTTGCTGTTGCCTAGATCAAATTCGCTGCCGCGCAAACCATCCAGGTATACATCATAGGTAAGCGCAGCTGTTGGCGTGTGATCATCCTGCGGGCGTTGCCAGGTTATGAAAGCATGATCAAAAATGAGAAATGAGAACGGCAACTTTGGAGCACCTGGCGACATGTTCTCCGGTGCCGAATTAATGAATAAGGTGATATGCAACGAATCTGTTGTATGTATCTGTAACACATCGAGATCGCCATCATGCTCAACATCGCCAAACCTGTCTGCGATAACCGATTTCATGACTAATGTGTCAAATTCATTTTCACCTGTAGTGATCAGGCGGATAGAATCATCAGCGGAGGTAGTGGTCCAGTAACTGATGTCTGCCCGGCCATCAGAACTTAAATCGGCAATAAAGCAGGAAGAAGGAATCATATCGATCACCGTATCCTTTACGTGGTATGCATTGCCATGGCTTTGATAGATCTTCATCACCGATGTACTCTGATCATCAACGCCCGAAAAAATCAAATCAAAAAAACCATCAGCGTTAAGATCACCTTTTGATGCCACACCGCGGGAGGTAATCCGATGAGCTGAATCAAATTCAAACGCACCTCTGTTCACCAGAAAACCGGTGAACAAAGAATCCGGTGTAACCTGACCGCTTACAAACAAATCACGGAACCCATTACCGTCAACATCTACTACTTCGAGCGCTTCTGTATTAAGTGTAAAGGTCTTTACCTCTTCCCAGCTGCCCGCTGCATTACGAATAAAGAAGATCAGCTTAGGATTGCCTGAAGCATGCGTGCTGATCACCCAATCAGGCTGGCCATCCTGGTTAAAGTCTTCATAGAGCATTTTGGAAAAAGAAGGAATGGAGATCACCGTTTCTGTAAATGCAAAGTCACCTTCATTTAAATAGACAGTTACCGGATCACTCTCATCCAATCCAGGGTTGATAAGGTCCATGGCGTTATCCGCATTGTAATCCACAACAAAAAATTTGTCACTCCCCTGAAGCGGAAAATGCAATATTTCCTGCGGTGTTGCCGATTGCGTTGTGTCACCTTTATAAACGGAGATATAAAAGTGGTGCTGATCGTCTTCCAGGAGCAGTAGAATATCCAGCAGACCATCGTTATCCAAATCTGCCCATTCAGCTTTGGCCGACTGAAATTTTGATGCAAGCTTAACCGACCAGGCCTCCGTAAATTTCTGAGCAAGGCCATTCAGGCTGCTCGTCAGTAATATCAGGATGATTAATCTTTTCATAGTGAAATCAATTATCCAAAACCATTCAGACTATTTTTTCGATTGAATTTTCTTTAACTCAAAAGTGAGCGGAAGCGAAACTTTGCTTCGCATGGGCTTACCATTCAATGTAGCAGGGTTCCATGCAGGCATGGTGCTGACAAGCCGGGAGGCCTCGCTTTCAAAAGCCTCGCCCAGTGAATTGCTGAAATGAATCTCTTCGGGTTTTCCTTCCTTATTAATGACAAAACTGATCACCAATGTTCCCTGGATTGAATCCGGAATAGCATTGACCGGATACACCAGATTAGCATTGAAGTAGCTGTACAGGTTAGGATAACCTTCACGAGGTTCTGCCGGAAGGTAAACCTGTTCAGGCTCGGTGGACTGTTTCCTGCTCTTGCCCGAGGATGAATCCTTTTTCACCAGAGGATTACCGGGCTTCTCTTTTTCAATGAAGGAAGTATCCTTTACGTTCAGTTCAGTCCCCAAACCGGAAGAGGAAGTTTGATCTGAATCCGGATCAACAGGAGAATTTCCCGGCTGATCCTGTTCCGCATCTCGTACTTCATTTACGGGTGTTAACGGCTGATTCTGTACGTAGAGTAAAGTCATCAGGATGATCAGGCCCACACCTAGTACAACAGAACCGATGATGAATTTTCTTTTCAGGATGACCTTATTGCGCTTGGCCAGCAATTGATCGAAATCCATGTACTGACTCAACTCATCATCGGAGAGCCCCTCATTTCTTTCCATGATATTAATTTTTTGCTTCATTTGAATTGCATGAAATACACTTTCATTTTTTCCAGGATCCGGTAGGTCCTCACCTTGGCATAGGTCTCTGAGATTCCGAGCATTTCACCGATATCCCTGAATTGATGTTTTTCAAAAAAACGCAACTCAATAATCAGCAGCTCTTCTTCGGTTAGCCGTTCGAGTATCGTAGGAAGTTTTTCAAACAACTCCTCCACGTCTGTACCGGCCATCATTTCCTCATGCAGGTTTTGCACATCGCCCGACTCAAGGGCGACCATCCGATGCCGTTTATTCCTGCGGAAGAAATCGTGGCATTCATTGATGGCGATCCGGAATAACCAGGCCGAAAAAGGCAACCCTTTGAACTGAAACTTACGCAGTGACAGGAGCGCTTTCAGAAAAACCTGAGAAGTAATGTCAGCCGTGGTATCCTTATCACCCACCCGGTGATGGACGAAAAGAAAAATCCTCCTGAAATACTTTTCATATAAAGGCTTAAATGCCTCTGGATCAATCTGTGATTGACGGATGAGTTTTTCGTCATCCATTGTCACATCATTTTCCCGGATATCCTTTTTTATCAGCACCCTTGGTAATTTTGAATTATTCTCGCACCCAGAACGTAGGTTTTTAAGAAAGATACAGCAGTCAAAAAAATATTTTCAGGAATAATCTTACACAACATCCAACATCTTCAATTTGAAGAACTTTTTCGGAACCACACTGTTTACTTTAGAAGATAATTATGCTGGTGATGAAGACTATTGTTAAACCCCACATTAATTCCATTGATCGCGATTTGATCCTTGTACTGACGGCAAGCCTGGTGGCTGCAGTGATGTTTGTCTCGGCAGCTGTAATGATCTTCGGTTAACATGAAAAAGGCTCCTCGGGGAGCCTTTTCACTTTACAACTAAATCTAACAATCGATCATGCTTTTACAGCCAGTTCCGGTCGGGCGGAAACCCACTCTTCTCCATCTTCAAACACTTCCTTCTTCCAGATCGGAGCTTTTTCCTTAAGCGTATCTATAATATACAGGCAGGCATCAAATGAATCTCTGCGGTGAGGTGTTGACACAGCAACAGCAACAGCTACTTCCCCGGGTCGTAATGTGCCGATCCGATGACTCACGGCCCAACCTTGCAAAGGCCATCGGTGTGACGCATCATCTATAATTTTCCGGATCTCCGTAATGGCCATGGTTTCATAGGCCTCATATTCTAACCACACTACATTCTTGCCGTGTGCATTGTTCCGAACGGTACCAACAAAAACATTGACAGCTCCGGCACCCAGGCTCGAAGCTGTATCGATGACTTTCTGAACATCAATGGGTTTTTCAGTGATTTTAATCATGTTCCTATGGGTTGGTTGAACAAAACTAAGAAGGGTAATTGAAGGTAAAGCTTTCAGCTTCAAATAACAAGGAAAAAACAGGCAATAGGTTATGGGATCAAATCGTACCTCGGTAAATCGTACCACCCACCTTAATTAACCTCCGCTAACCGGAGGAATTACTGCTATTTCATCCGTTTCGGAGAGTAATTGCACATCATCCGCATACGTATTATTCACGGCAATCAGCAGCGAGCGAAGCCCTTTCAGGTCCGGATACTTCTCCAATAATTGCTTCCGAAGTGATGCAACCGTTTGTCCTTCCATCTCAACAACTGTTTCCTTACCCCCAAGAATCTCCCGGGCAACACCGAAAGCTCTAACGCTATATCTTTTCATTCTGTAACTTTGAGGTACAAATGTATTTGCTTTTCGGGTGAAGAAACAAAACCGAAACAACACTTGATACCAGATTGATGCTGTACGACAATCATAACCGGCCCATTAACTACTTACGACTGGCAGTAACCGATCGTTGTAACCTGCGTTGCTTCTACTGCATGCCGGAAGAAGGCATCCAGTATCTCCCCAAAAAAGAACTGCTCACCTACGAAGAGATGGAACGGTTGATCACCCTAATGGCTTCGATGGGTATCACGAAATTACGCCTCACGGGAGGCGAACCGTTTGTGCGCAACGACCTCATGAAACTTATCCGGAGTATTGTAGAAATACCCGGGATAAAAGACCTGCACATCACCACCAATGGTATACTCACTGCTCCGTTTATTCCCGAACTGAAAAAACTTGGCATAGCTTCCATAAACCTCAGTCTCGACACACTCAACAGGGAACGCTTTAAGATCATCACCCGAAGAGATGAATTTGATGCCACACGCAAAACACTTGATCTTATGCTGGAGCAGGACATCCCGGTAAAGATCAATGCGGTGGTCATGGAAGGGAAAAATATCGATGATATTATTCCGTTGATCGAGCTGACCAAAAACAATAAAGTAGATGTCCGCTTCATTGAAGAGATGCCTTTTAATGGAGAAGGCAACCACTACCCCATCCTGAACTGGACGCATGGGAAAATTTTAGCATACATACAGCAACATTACCCAACCCTCCACAAGATTCACGACACGGATCACTCCACTTCGTCTAACTATGCCATTCCGGGCCACCAGGGCAACGTGGGTATCATTGCCGCCTTCAGCAGAACATTCTGTGGAAGTTGTAACCGAATCCGGGTTACAGCCCAGGGAATTTTGAAAACCTGTTTATACGATGAAGGTGTTTTGAATATTAAACAATTGCTTCGCTCAGATCTGACTGATGACGCAGTCATCGCCAAACTCAGCACTGCATTTCAACAACGGCCTAAAAACGGATTTGAAGCAGAAGAAAAAAGAAAGAGTCATCAACCTGCACACGAATCGATGTCAACGATCGGAGGTTAAATCACTTCGCTAACCTATTACACTGATATTCCTGATGGACTCAACCCAGATCATTCTTATAGCCAGTTTTTTTTTCATTGCTTTAGTTTATGCTTCCGTAGGATTTGGCGGTGGATCAAGTTACCTCGCTTTATTGGCCCAGCCCATGTTCATGTTGCTTCCCGAAGTGATCCGCCCGACTGCTTTGCTTTGCAACATCATTGTGGTTACCGGAGGTACAATCATTTTCTACCGTGAAGGAAAAATCAACTGGAAAGATGTGTGGCCCTTTCTGGTTGCCAGTATTCCATTCGCCTATCTTGGAGGTTTCTGGAAACTATCGCACAATACCTTCTTTGTCATCCTGGGTTTTACATTGGTCCTTGCTGCCATTGTATTATGGATCAAACCACAGGATCCATCTGCAGAGAACCACCTCAATAAAACATGGATCAACATGCTGCTGGGAAGCAGTATTGGTTTTCTCTCCGGACTGGTAAGTATTGGCGGAGGTATCTTTCTATCTCCGATACTGCACTTCCTCAATTGGTCAGAGGCCAAACGAATCTCAGCGCTGGCGAGTCTCTTCATTCTGGTGAATTCCATCAGCGGATTAGCGGGGCAATTTCAACGTGGGCTTCCGGAAATTCAATGGACGTTCCTGGTGCCCTTGCTGCTGGCCGTATTTGTCGGTGGCCAGGTTGGTTCACGCCTGGGTGCTCAGAAGTTCAGTCCGATCTATATCAAGCGAATTACCGCTGCACTTATGCTGCTGGCATCCATTAACATTTTGAAAGATCACCTGTAAGGTGGTCTATTAAGCTTTTTGCTTTCTGCCTTTTAGCCTTATTTTGCACTCCCTAATCATAAGGCATGAAAAAAATCAACTTTACACAGCATGTGCTCCCCCATATTATCGCTATTGCTGTCTTCCTGATCGTTACTCTTTTCTTTTTTAATCCGGTTTTCTTTGATAACAAATCACTCATTCAAGGCGACATACAGCAATGGGAAGGTTCTTCAAAAGCATTGCGCGACTATCGCGATCAAACCGGTGAAGAAGGACTGTGGGTAGAAACCATGTTCAGTGGCATGCCTGCATACCTTGTCAATGTGATCTGGAGCACGGGGCCAGTAAGTTATGTTAAACGTGTTCTGGCTGTAGGATTACCTCATCCCGTGGCCAATATTTATCTCTCATTCATTTGCTTTTACATTTTACTGCTGGCTTTCAGGGTTCGTCCCTATCTCGCTATTGCCGGAGCGCTGGCCTTTGGCTTGTCTTCGTATATGATCATCGGGTTGAGTGCCGGACATAATGCCCGTATCGGTGCCATCGCCTTTATGCCCCTGGTAATGGCAGGTATTCACCTGGCGTATTCCGGAAAACGTCTCCTCGGTTTCGCAGTTACCATGACCGCAATGGCACTTGAACTAAAGGAGAATCACCTTCAGATCACTTATTACCTCATGATCATTGTACTGATCTACGGATTGGTACAGCTCATTTATTTTATACGCGAAAAGAAAGTGGCTGAGTTCGTCAAGACAACTGCGTTGCTGATCCCGGCCGTGGTCATAGCTGCCGGAACTTTCATTGGTCAGCTCTGGGGTGTTACCGAATATGGAGCGTATACCATACGCGGCAAATCAGAACTTGCACCACCAGACTCTCCCGAAGCGGGTGGCGGATTAGGTAAAGCATATGCATTTGACGCCAGCAATGGAATTTGGGAACCGATGATGCTCCTGATCCCAAATTATTATGGAGGAAGTGCCACGAACTTTCTGGTACAGGATGAAAACAGTAAAGTGTACAGGGCACTCATGAATTCCGGTGATCAGCAGATGGCCAATCAGCTGGCACGGTATACATCAGCATACTGGGGGCCACAAGACTATACCGTTCCCTATTATGCAGGTGCAATCATCGTCTTTCTGTTTGCTGTTGGAATTGCCTTCGCGGAAAAGAAATATGTATGGTGGCTGGTGTCAGCCGCAGTTTTCGGAATTATGATCAGCTGGGGCAGCAGCTTTGAGTCATTCAACTATTTTCTGTTTGATCATGTACCAGGTTTTAACAAATTCCGGTCAGTAACCTTCGCTATTATCATTACCCTTTTCGCCTTGCCGCTTTTGGGCATGCTCGGATTGGAAAGACTTATCGAATCCGGGTTGAACAAAACAGACCGGAAGAAATTCTTTATCGCTGCGGGATTCACCGGGGGTATATGTTTATTACTGTTATTATTTGCCGGTATGTTCAGCTTCATGAAAGAAGGTCAGAGTCAGTTGCCGGCCTGGTTCACCAGTGCGTTGGCGGATGATCGCGAAGGACTGTTAAGAAGTGATGCTTTCCGGTCGCTTGCCTTCATTGTGATCGCAGGTCTTCTCATCTACTTTAATGTCTGGAAGAAAATGCCCGTGTTGTTTTACGCTGGTATGATTGGCCTGATCACCTTAGACATTGCCGTAGTAGACTCCCGGTATTTCACAAAGGATAACTATCAGCGTAAGCGTGACAAAACATACTTTGCTCCGACCCAGGCAGATCAGGAAATACTGAAAGACAAAACACACCATCGCGTGTATAACATTGAACCCGGAGCATTCACATCAGAAGCCAGAACATCATACTTCCATAATTCACTGGGTGGCTATCACGGTGCAAAACTCAGACGTTATCAGGATCTGTACGATTCCTGTCTCTTCAACGAAACCAATGAACTGATTACCAACCTGCAGGCCGGCAATGCAGACTTTCAAACGTATGGTGTGATCAACATGCTGAATGCCAAATACATTGTTTTTGGCCCAGGTCGTGATAATATTATTCCAAATGCTTCTGCCAATGGGCCAGCCTGGTTTGTACGGGATGTGGTTACGGTGAATACACCAGCGGAAGAACTGAAAAAAGTATGTGAGATCAATACGCGATCAACAGCGGTTATCAATAGCGCGAAGTTCAAGGTTCCGGAGTTTGGCATCGACAGCCTGTGTACCATTCAATTGAAAGAACACAGACCCAACTTCCTGAAATATGAAAGTCAATCGACAGCCAACGGTTTGGC
>DASXWH010000076.1:0-1926 GCA_036503775.1 Ohtaekwangia sp. | reverse complement strand
CCCGGAAAGCTCACCGAATTTCTTATCGAAATCTGGAACACCCAGTTTCTCAATAATCTCATGCGCTTTGGCTTCGTAATCCCAGGCATTGAGTTCTTCCATTTTCTCGAGCACGGCCTGCATCCGTTCGGGAGACGTATCGGAATGATGAAGACAGTCTTCATACTCCTTTACCACTTTCGCTATCTCGTTGGAATCACTGAACAGCAGATCTTTTACCGTGAGATTATCATCTACAGCAGGTTGTTGTGTAAGGTAACCCAGGCGGATACCTTCACGAATACTTACCTTCCCTGCATCCGTTTGAATTTCGCCTGTAAGTATTTTAAGGAGTGTGGACTTACCTACTCCATTATTCCCGACAAGGGCGAATTTCTCACCCTGAGATATCCCCAGCGTAATGTCTTTAAACAGCCAGCGGTCGTTAAAGGTTTTAGCAACGTTTTCAGCAGACAGGTAATTCAAATTCTAAAAATTTAGGGGACAAAGGTAATCGAAATATCGGATGTAAGATTTCAGCCAACTTTTAAATCCGGGCTCCCTGACTTTCGGGTATACTTGCTGAAATTTTAACCCATTATGCAAAAGAAATTAACATCTATTTTTTCAGCGTTGTTGCTCGTTGTCATGATGTCTTGCGGAGACGATGACAAGAAATCAGGGAATTCATTTACCTATGATGGCAAAACATATGAAGTGACTCAAGGTCATATTGATTTTGACTCTGACAATGATGGAGAGTCCATTAAATATTACCATTCTATCGTACTTCTTTCGAAAGGCTTTGATTACATCGGAGAAGATATAGAAGGTAGTGGTAATGTGTTTGTCATGGAAGTACGTTCAGCAGGCAGCACAATTGCTGACGGTACCTATGAATTTGTGGATGTAGATCCTGCTATAGGTGACATGACTGAGACTTTCATATACCTCAATTACAATACAGAATTGGAAGAAGGCGGTCCGGATGTGAAAACATTTGAAGACTGTTCCGCTGGAACCCTGATCCTCGATAAAAATGAAGGCAAATTCAGTATAGACATCAACGCTACTGTTAATGGAAAAGAGCTTACCGGTCATTATACTGGAGCTCTCTCCGAATGGGAATAATAAACTATAACTCAACCGAAGCCCTGGGATTTCCCGGGGCTTTTTGTTTGATAACTGAGCCCGCATTATTGGTTAGTGTTTACTCTATTGGCAACACGGTCTGGAGGAATAAACTTGGTTCCCGGCTTAAATACTCTGAAAGTTGTGAATCTCGATGTTGATAATTTCCGTCAACTTCGTAAGTTTGCGCTCCCAAATTTGGGAAATAACCGGTAGTTCAGGTGTTCCGATAGCTATCGGGAAGTGTGGGATTCATATCCGCCAGCTGGCGGACGGGGGTTCAAGAGAGATAAAAGGAATTAGTCAGGAACGTAAATGGCGCGGTAGCTCAGGTGGTTAGAGCGTTGGATTCATAACCCAAAGGTCGGGGGTTCAACTCCCCCCCGCGCTACTAATGCAGCAAGTATAGCCTCTTGCTGCTTTTTTATGTTTACCGTTTACGTGCTATTCAGTCCGGCCTTTAACAAAATCTACGTTGGATTTTCCGCTGATCTTGAGAAGAGAATCGCATCGCATAATTTCCTGGCTACCAAAGGATATACCATAAGGTATCGAAAGGTCTGCCTTTTTGTATTTATCAGTACCTTGAAATATCCCATCAGCTTTCCATATCGGAGGTAAAAAATGCGTTCCGGTTGTTTAAACGCATAAAATTCTTTCTTCCTGATCATCACATCGTTCCGGAAATCTCGCCCAATGACCTTGGTACTTATCATCTCCAACCGTTTATTCGCGGCCAAAACAAACAAAAACGTTAAACCCTTATGATTAAAAAACTAGCAGTTCTGTTTCTGAGCGTTGCCTCGTTATCTGCAA
>DASXWH010000075.1:0-6391 GCA_036503775.1 Ohtaekwangia sp. | reverse complement strand
TGAAGGTATCTCGATATTTTCCAGATCAAGCTCGGGGTCGATGGTCAGTTTGAAATCAAATTTGTTTTCGAAACGCACCATCTCCAGGTTTATATAATACTTCAGCAGGTCAAGTTCGTCTATGAGGCTTATTTTGTCGTGAACCGAATGATTGAGTACGCCCCGGATCAGTTTGGAAAAAGTCGACAGGTAATTGATGGCATTTTGCCGGTCGTTCTTGGCGATAAAGTATTGTATTGAATTCAGTGCATTAAAAATGAAATGCGGATTCATTACCGATCGTAATGCCATCAGCTTCAGGTCACCGATCTTTTTGTTGGCTTCAATGAGTTCTGCTGTTTGTTTTTTCAGCTCGGAAATGTCACGCGTATAAACCGAAGCACCCACTACTTTTTTATTCTCAATGATCGGGTGAACGGAGTTCTGAAAATAGCTATCCCCCATCCGGAATTCATCCAGTATCGATTCACCGGTGAAAGCCCGCTTGTAGAGATTG
The DNA here is from genome assembly GCA_036503775.1 of Ohtaekwangia sp. GTDB lineage: Bacteria > Bacteroidota > Bacteroidia > Cytophagales > Cyclobacteriaceae > Ohtaekwangia. Next base: position 5,895 of record DASXWH010000075.1, on the reverse strand, counting down.
ACCCAATATAAGATCATCTCATCCGGGAGTTTTCCTTTTGATGCCGTAATGAAATTATCGCCTACCTCATAGCTTGCACTGAATCGTTCAAGCGTAAACCGTTTCAATACCGTGTTCAGGGCGGTGATCCTAAAGCTGGTATCTACTGACCATATACTCAGGTCGGTGTTATTGATGATCGCATCAAGTTTGGCTTCGTTTTCCAGAATGCGCTCCTCGATTTTTTTACGTTCGGTTATATCTTCACCGAAAACCGTAACACCGGTAATAATATCTTTTCCCAGGATTGGCCCCAGCGAATACCTGAAGTAACGGCCGCCCTTTTCTTCTTCGAGGGTAAAAGATTCACCGGTGATGGCACGCTGATACCGTTCAGTCCAGCGGGTATGAAACAGAACGGCTTCCGTATTAGACGTGTCGTCCGGCACCAGGCGTTCACCCCGCATAACCTGAATTCCATACAGGTCAGCGATACATTCTGCGAACGGCTGATTGAAGATGATCACATTCCAGTTGCGGTCTACTGACCAAACGAGGAATTTCGTGTTGTTAACGGTAGCGTTAAGATTCGCTTCACTTTGTTGCAGGTTCTGCTCAATCCGTTTTCTTTCCGTGATATCCCTGACAATCACCAGCAAGTGACTTTCGCCATGAAGCTTTATACGTTGCGCAGAAATTATCCCCAGAAAACTTTGCCCTCCTTTTATCAGGAATGTTGATTCGAGGGTAACATGATCCTGAAGCTCCAGTGTTTTATAATACAGATCACGGTCATCAGCAATCGCCCATAAATTAAATTCGGTAGTTGATCTTCCGAGTACTTCTTCACGCGTGTATCCGGCATAGTTATCAAGTTTGCCATTCACTTCCACCAGCACCCGGTCGCGTTCGCGGAAAATAAGCATCAGATCCGGATTCAGATCGAATGCTTTCCGGAAACGCTCTTCTGCCCACCGGGTTTCTGAAACATCACGGATTACAGAAAGAATGTAACGTGCACCTTCAATTTCCAGGCGCGTGCTGGATATCAATACCAGTATTATTTTACCGTCTTTGCAGAACCATGGACATTCAATTTCCATTTTTCCGTTCGCAAAGTATTCCGCGAAGAACCGTTCCCGGTCTTCCGTGTGTACAAAGAATTTCAGCTCGTGAGCTAGTTTTCCGATCAGTTCCTGGCGCGAATAACCGAGCACCGCTTCTGATTTATCGTTGGCATCCACGATCATGGAATCTTCCTCCCGCAGGATCGTAACCAGGTCAGGATTATTCCTGAATGCGTTGGCAAATTTCTCTTCGCTGGTCTTTAGTCTCTCTTCTGATTCTTTGAAGTAGGTAATATCATACGTCAGTCCCGCAATGCGCTGAAGCATTCCATCATAGATAATGGGATATGCGGTGATCCGTAACCATTTTTTATAACCCAGCGGAGTATTCAGACGTGCCGTGACATCGAAAGGTACTTCGTAGTTGATCAGAATATTCTGAAATGCACCTTTTACAAGCTCTCCACTGGGTTGATCAAATAACCGGTATATCTCGTTAAGGTCACTGATCTGAAATGAATGATCAACACCATAAATGTTGTACATCTCATTAGACCAGAACATCTGCTTCTGTGTTGTATCATAATCCCAGCTTCCGATCTTCGCAAGCTTTTGTGATTGATTCAGAATGAATTCCCGTTCCTGCAGCTGCTGAAGATTAACGGAAAGCTGGTCGTTGATCTGATGCAGTTCAAGCTCCGCCTTGGCCAGTTTACTTTCACGTTGCCGGAGTTCATTATTGAGTGCACGCTGTTGCTCTATGGTTTGTTCTAAAACAATTTCGCGCTTACGTTCACGTGTTATGTCGATCCAGCTTCCAAACGATTTGATGGCTTTGCCTTCGGAGTTACGAAAGAAAGTGCCCTGATCAATGATGTAGGCAATGCTCTTGTCTTTCTTTATAAAGCGGTAGCTATCAAAGAAAACGCTTTCCGATTGCTTTGCCCTTTCAAAGTTCTGCAATACACGCTCACGGTCTTCTTCATGAATGTTGTTCACCCAGTCGTATAACGAGAATTTGGGATTATCGAATCCAAATTCTGTCATAGTCTTGTTCCCGGCCATCCACTGAACCTGTTCGGTGATGTGATCGATCTCCCATATAGCGGTGTTGGAGAGCTCAGCGATTGTCCTGAATCGTTTACGTTCTTCGTCCAGGGAGTGAAACAATTCTTCAAGCTTGGCTTCTTTCAGCCTGTCCTGTGTTACATCACGCCAGGTTCCTACCACACGTTTTGCATGACCTTGTTTGTCGCGGAGAAAGCGAATGGTATCTCGGATAACATACGATACCTTATCGGTCCCCAGAAACCGGTACTCATGTTCAAAAAAAGAAACGTCTGGATTTTTCAATGCACGTTCAAAGCCAGTGACAGCCCGACTTGTATCCTCGGGATGGATATTATTCCTCCAGAAATCAGAAGGCACGGGCTCTTCGGGAACACCATACTTTTTACGGTTTATCTCGGAGGCATACCAGTACGGCCGTGATTTTTCAAGATCTATGACCCATATGGCATCACCCATGCTATCCACGATAGCTGAAAATAACTCTGCATCAGGCAGGTTGAAGACTTCTGTGGGGCCGGTAGAGGTCAAGGCACAATAACTTTAGTACACCACTAAAGTTAAATCTTATCAGAAGATTTCTGACAAGCAAATGAAATAAATTCATGAAGTCAATGGCAGGCCGTCACCGAGATCCCATACACGTTCAACGCAGGTTCGGTATTTCCAATGTAAATGTTGTACCCACACCGATAGCCGACTGTATGCTTATCGTTCCATTCAGTTTTTCAACAACACCTTTCACAATGTATAAGCCCAATCCAGAGCCTTTACTATCGGCATTTGCCCGGAAAAACATTTTGAATACGCTATCCAGGTACTCATCGGCTATACCTATTCCATTATCTGCAAAAGAGATGACTGCTTTTTTTGGTGTAACCTTTACTTCTATTTTGATAAAGGAATCTTCTTTCCAGTTATCACGGTAACGAACCGCGTTCGATATCAGGTTATTAAAGATGATCAGTAAGCGGCTGTAATCAGAATGGAAAGGAATACCAGCCTCTATATCACGGATCGACCTGACTTTCTCTGCTCCTTCCATAAACTTCAGCGAGTCAATGGATTCCTGCACCAGGTCCTGAAAATCAATGGGCTTAGGCATGACTTCCATCCGCGCGTTGCGGGAGTAGTGAATGATGTCAGAGATGAAATTATCCAGTTTATTAACGCTCTTTTCGATCAGCCCCAGGTAGTGCTCTGTGTTTTGTTTATCGGGATCAAGCTTGATCATATTCAGCAAACCTTTTACGCTCATGAGCGGTGCCCGCAGATCATGTGAAGCACTATATACAAACCTGTCAAGCTCTGAATTTATCTTGATGAGCTCTTCGTTCTGGCGCTTCAACAAATCTTCCGTACGTGTTTGGTTGGTGATATCCCTTGAATATACCGTCAGCCCTGCTACACTTCCATCTTCCACAATCGGGTATGTTTTGGTTTCGTATGTTCTGTACTCTTTATCAATCAGGCGTGTATCAATATACTTGCCAGGTCTTCCCCGCAATCCACTTTCATACCGGAGTCGCCAGAGGTTACGCAAGTCGGTTAAGTGATCGGGAATGAACTCCAGGATGTTTGCCCCACGCACTACCTTAACGCCATAAGCCTGTTTATATTTTTTATAGAACTCTTTATTAAAATCGATCAGCTCACAACGGGTATTAATCAGCCATATGCCATCTTCAATGGTGTTTAGAATGGACCTGACGTTGGCTTCATTTTCAGTGATCTTGCGCTGGTATGCCTTTCGAATGGTGATGTCGCGGCTGAAGACAGACAGTATCTGTGTTCCATCAGGGCGTGCACTGGATTTAAAATGTATTTCCCAGTAATAGTTTCGGCCATCGATATTGAACACTTCTTCCACCTTGATCGGTGTGCCTGTCAATGCGATCATGCAGCGCTCCTTCCAGGTTTGTGTCAGCGTGGGATTAACACGCTGCATGGATTCAATGATCGAAGTGCCTTTCTTTAATTCGATGCCGTACGTTTCAATGAATATCCAGTAGAAACCTGAATTCAGATTAATGACACGAAACTCTTCGTCTAACAATAAAATATTGGAATCGGCATCTTCAATTATGGATGTAAATAAATCCTGCCACACGCCAATCTCTGGCTGCTCAAGCATAGTCATTCCGGATACGTTTATATGATTTTTCAATTCTGGCCCTGCATTATCAACTTCTTTTTATACGCTAATGCGTGATTACTGCTAACATCGTGCTGTCAACCAGCGGACAAATCTCAAATCTGGCCACGGAATCGTTTGAATTCATACCTGTTAAAAATTGCGTCTGGCCATACAACGTCATTCAAGTCATAAGGGTGCACGGGCATTCTATTTTTCTGTCACTTTTTATGTGCAACCCCTGTTTAAAGCACAAAAACCCCACATTCATGGAGTTTGAATGACCATCAATTTTTCCATTTGTTTCATTCTTCTGATATTACCCCGAATTCAACTTTACAACTTTCAGTGATACCACCCTCCGTCATTGTAAAGTAATATTCTGGATCATTATTAAACTCATCGTACGTGCAGGAACTCAATTCAGCTTTATCTTCTCTGGCCGGGTATGTTTGGTGGCCGGTTCTTTTTCTCATTATTGGCGGGGGATTTTTCTTCCTGTTCTATTCGCGCTTCATTCAGTACAAATATTTCTTTCACGCGATCAATATCCTGCGTGGAAAGTATGACGACCCGAATGCTCCGGGACAAATCAGTGCCTATAAAGCATTGTCAACGGCACTGGCATCAACCGTTGGCATGGGAAACCTCGCGGGTGTTGCCGCTGCTATCGCGCTCGGAGGTCCGGGCGCATTGTTCTGGATGTGGGTGACATCGTTCATCGGTATGTCAACCAATTTCTTTACCAGTACACTGGCAAGCCTTTACCGCGGAAAGGATTCACAAGGTGAATTGCAGGGTGGACCAATGTATGTGATTCGTGAAGCATTATCTGCGAAGTGGCATTTTATGGCTCCGCTCTTTTGCGTGTGCTGCATGTTTGGTTCGCTGCCGATATTTCAGGCAAATCAATTGAGCCAGGCGCTGCTGGATATCGGACTGATACCGATGGGTGTGCGTGAATCTTTTTTCACGATCGGTGGTGCATCCATCAGCATTCCCAAGCTTATCACCGGAACATTAATTGCATTGCTGGTATCGGTTGTTATTGTAGGTGGAATAAAACGTATTGGAAACTGGGCAGGTCGTCTGGTTCCTGTGATGATCGTACTTCACTTTGTTACCGTGTCTGTCATTCTGATCACGTTTGCCGACCGGCTCCCCTACTACATTTCACTGATCTTCACTGATGCTTTTGCAACGGAACACTTTCATGGTGATCCTTTTTTAGGCGGAACGCTGGGCGGTATTATCATGCTGGGTGTGAGACGCGCCACGTTCTCCAACGAGGCTGGCATCGGTACGGCACCGATGGCAATGGGTGCTTCCAAAAGCAATGAGCCTACACGTGAAGGTCTGATCTCCATGCTGAGTCCGGTGATCGATACGATCATTTCCTGTTCGCTTACCGCGCTGGCAATTCTCGTTACCGATGTATGGCAAACAGAAGGTGCTTCCGGTATTACACTCACCACACTTTCTTATCGTGCTGCCATACCATACTTCGGAGATTATGTGTTGCTGCTATGCACGTTTGTGTTCGCTATCAGTGCCCTGTTTTCGTATAGCTACTATGGTCGCAAGGCCCTTGCTTTTATGATCGGTGAAGCCAAAAGTAAATGGTATGATTACTTCTATCTCGTTACC
>DASXWH010000074.1:0-33040 GCA_036503775.1 Ohtaekwangia sp. | reverse complement strand
ATAGCATTAGTAGCCTCCCTAGAAACGCTACTTAATATCGAGGCTGTCGACAAACTTGATCCCCACAAAAGAGAATCACCGCCCAATCGGGAATTGGTAGCGCAAGGTATTGGGAATATATTCGCAGGATTCCTTGGCGGTTTGCCCGTTACTTCTGTAATCGTTAGAAGCTCCGTTAACATCGGGGCTGGCAATGAAACCCGGCTATCTACGATTCTGCACGGAATACTTATGCTTGTCAGTGTTATATCCCTGGGGCGGATCCTTAACCTGATTCCACTCTCTTCTTTAGCGGCTATTTTGCTGGTAACTGGTTATAAGCTCGCTAAAGTTTCAATCTTCAAAGAGATGTACGCCAAAGGCTGGAATCAGTTCATCCCTTTCACTGTAACAATTGTGGGAATTGTTTTTACTGACTTGTTGATTGGCATTCTCATCGGACTCGCTATAAGTATTTTCTATCTGTTAAAGAGCAATTTCAGAAATCCATTTATCATGCGCAAGGAAACACTTTCGGTCGGTGAAGTGATAAAGTTGGACCTATCGGATGAAGTTTCATTCTTAAACAAGGCTTCGATAAGGGAAACGCTATGGCGAATTCCAAAAAGCTCAATGGTTATTATCGATGCCAGTAAGTCTGGCTTCATTGATGAGGACGTTCTGGAACTAATACGGGATTTCAAAACTACCGTGGCTCCTGAGCGTGATATCCAGCTCAACGTTTTAGGCTTGAGAGAAAAATACAAAATGTCAGGGCATGTCAAATTTATCACTGTACTTAGTAGGGCAGCGCAGCAAGATCTTAAACCTCAGGAAATTGTTGACCTCCTTAAAGCTGGCAATGCCCGGTTCACGGCAGGGTACGTTAGCGAGAAGTATTATGAGCGCCAGATCAATGCGACTTCACTGGGTCAGAATCCTGTAGCAGTAATTGTGAGTTGCATTGACTCGCGGACTTCGCCTGAAATTGTTTTCGATGCCGGGATTGGAGATCTACTAATCGTAAGGGTTGCCGGTAACATCAGCGGAAAGGCAATCGTTGGAAGCGTAGAACTAGCAGTAAAAAAAATTGGCGTTAAACTTATTGTCGTCATGGGGCATTCTAACTGTGGAGCGGTTCAGGCTGCTGTTGAACACTTTACAGACGGCAACATTGGTTTCATCACATCGAGGATCAACGATGCCATTACAAAAGGCGGTCTAAATCCACTAGCCCTGGATATCACTAATCCGGTCCTGATGAAAAAAGTAACATGTCTAAATGCTGAGCATTCAATAGAAGATATATTAGAGCAAAGTGACTACATAAGACATCGAGTAGCGCGAAATGAAATCGGAATCGTGGCCGCTTACTACGACACTACGTCAGGGGAGGTTAGCTTCATTAATCTCAGATAGTGGAATATGACTCTGGTAACGCGCGTACCCAAGACACCGGGGTTAGGTATCAACGCAAGGAGCTTGTCATTGTTGGTTTTCTTCTTGCGGCTAAAGTTCTCTTTTTTTCAAGCCGATAGAAAACATTCAGATCCAATTGAAGTCATGCTTGAAGTATTTATAAGACCTTTTCAACAATTCTATTGCTTATGTCCTTCAAAAGGGTGTTGAACCAAATTTGTTTTGTCTCAAGCACGTGGTTTTTCTTTTGGAGTTCAGAAATCTGTTTTTTCAGGACAGCATTTTCTTCCAGCAAACGGACAAGCCGTTGATTTTTATTTAGCCGTTCGTTGGCTGTTTTCTTTGAATTAGTTCCGCTAATTTCGTTTCCATTTTTGCTCGGCATCTCCCCGAAATAGAATATTCTCTTCTCGTTGTTATTGCTACTCCCTGAAAAAAGTAATACCTGCATACTACGTGTATCCTCAGTCATGAAGTTTTTAAACATCATAAAATTCTCAAGGTCATTCGTTCTTCGCACAGCTTTGAAATTGTCCATCAAAATTTCATAGTCAACCGGTTGACCTTTTTCGTTATAAAAACGCAAGTACTGAATCAACTTTTCAATCTTTGCTTGCTCATATCTTTCTTCAGTTCGACTTTTCATGGCCTTGATTAAATTGACGTTGTGTGTTTATTATTTAAAGAAAATTTTGCCTTCGTATTCCGTGGTAAGTTGTCCATTGACGTCTAGCCAAGCCGGAAGCACATAATAGTAACCGTGTGATCCGGATAGTTTATAAGCTTTTACCCGGTCATACTTTACTGCTTTGTTCAGATTAGCTGAGAAAGCTTGTGCGCGATAATGGCTGTGTTGCAAAACCGGCTCGTAAGGTATTATGAAATTGATGATTTCAGATGATCGGAGCGGACGATTGATCTTTTTCAGCACGAATACGATCTTATTTACCCAGCTCCAGCTCTTATTGTAGTCGGTTTGATCGATGTGCGGGTTGGTTGCCTTGAGGAGTTTGTATTGCTCCGAAGATTTGACCAGTAGTTTCCTTAGAATGTCAATTTCATTCCTCGCATTTTTCAGGTCTGATTCAAGATCAAAGTACTTTTTAATGATGGTAGCTTTGTCTATACTTTCCAAGGATGATAATTCTCCTTGTTTTACAGCTTGCTCATCGGTTTTTTTTCTCTCATGCTCCATATTCCAGCAGGAATTCAATCCCCTCACACTTTTCCTGAACCCATTATATCCTGATATAATTAATTCCACCCTATTCTTATCCTATTCTAACATTTGTATTACTGTCGTATAGCTATGTATTACTCCGATCTAATTTGCCGCGAACGATGCGATCAACGAATTCAATGCTCTTGTTAACCATTGAAGGCGTCTGAGGATAATGTTCCTTCAATTTTTCACGGAAATCATTCAATGCGGAATTGTCGAGCCACTCAATAACAGTCGGAAAAGTGTATTGAAAGAATGACCCTCGATATAGCTTCGTAAATAGCTGATATACCTCCATTTCCTGGTCAAAATGCTTCGGCAGCAACGATGCAAAATCCTTATAGAGTTTCTTTGACATTTTGTAAAGTGTTTCAAACTCTACGTCCGGATCATTAAAATTCAAAGCTTTAGCAAATTCAAATGGCTCCAGTCTCAATAGCATATTCCACAATTGAGCTTTCATGTGCTCTCCTATCAGCACGTGAATGCCAATGCAGTATTGATCATACTTTTTATAAATGCCCTTTAGGTCAAATTCACCTTCCCTTTGAACCATTTCGTAGTCAACGGTTTTTCTCATGATCCGTTCCTCCATCGCCAGCAGTCCAGGATAATGAACTTTGTCTATTTCGCTTATATCTTTATAGTACTGGCCATAATGGCATCGCATCATCGTATTCTTTCTGTCATAGGTTATCAGCGCATACAATGGATACCGTTTCGTTTTTCCGTCAGTCATTGGCTGAACGGCCTGGTTAAGAAAAAACTTAACAGTAACCTTTTTTGGCTTAGATGATCGCAGCCTTTTTCGTTGTTCTTTTTTCATCTTACGGTAGTATTAACGGAAATTCAAAGGTAAATGTTATTTATATTGATTGTAAATTAATAACAATTATATTTGTATTGCTCCTGCCATGTTCTTCTAACAGTCCTTCTTCAATTAGTGGAGATAGAAAGAGGCGTATTGTTTTATGGAAGAGGCGAAAAAGCTTTCTCTTGCTCAATGCAAGAGAATTCTCGAGGAAGGTGGGTCAAAATATTCTGACGAGCAGGTTCTCAAGATCAGGGACATTCTTTATGTTCTTGGCGAACTTGACTATCTTATCTTTAAAGACATGCTAAAATCGGTCGAAAAGACTGATTTGAATACCGATTGCGATAAAGCAGCATAATCTTTGTTGTTAATTCTTTAAAGATTTATTCAGTTATGAAAAATGTGATTCTATATGTCAGGGTGTCAACTGATGAGCAAGCCAAACTTGGATACAGTCTGGGTCATCAGGAACTTGTCTTGACCAAATTTTCTGAGATCAAAGAATTCAAGGTGGTTGGTATCTACAGGGAAGATTTCTCTGCCAAGAACTTTGAACGACCTGAATACAAAAAGCTTTTTAAATATTGCAAAGCCCATCGTAAGGAAGTTGATTATGTGCTTGTAACTAAATGGGACAGATTCTCACGTAATCAAACCGATGCACTCCAGGAGATTAAGAGCTTCAGCGAATTGGGTATCGAGGTAAACGCAGCAGAGCAGTGGATTGATTTTTCTATTCCTCATAACAAGATGATGCTTTCTATCTACTTAACCATTCCTGAGATAGACAATGATGTTAGAGGCATAAACACTAGAATGGGTTTGCGCAGAAGTTGGAAAGCCGGGCGATGGACTGGTGTCGCTCCTGCTGGATATAAAAATGGAAGGGATCAATTAAATAAACCTGTCCTTGTAATCGATCCTGAAAAAGCAGACCTCGTTCGTGAAATGTTTGAAGAATTCGCTACTGGTCTTTACGACAAAGAGGAATTAAGAAGGATCATGTGGAATAAAGGGCTGAAGTTGAGCAAAAGCACTTTTCCAAGAACTTTACAAAATCATGTCTATGCCGGGAAAGTGTTCATTCCTCAACATAAAGACGAAGATGAGGAAGTTATCCAAGGAATACACGAGCCAATAATTAGTGAGGAACTTTTTAACAAAGTGCAACGCATCGCCACGGGTAACCGAAAGCACAAAATGCAATACGAGAAGTTGGATGAAGATACTCCGCTACGAGCTTTGCTGACTTGCAGAAAATGTGGCCGCAAACTTACAAGCAGTGCTTCAAAAGGACGCAACGGTTACTATAACTACTATCATTGCAAAAGTCAATGCGGTGAAAGAATCCCTGCTGCAAAGGCTCACGAAGCTTTATTGACTTATTTTGACGAAGTAGCTGTCAAGCCCGAGGTTGCCAACCTTTACCTGAATGTGATGGAGACCATTTTCAAGGCCAACGAAACGCAGGCGAATACTGACGTAAAGAAAACTAAGGAAGGTTTATCTCAGGCGGAAAGTAAACTGGCCTCACTGGAAGAAAAGTACGTGCTGAACGAAATAGAAAAAGACAGCTACAATTTCATGAAGCCAAAGTTCAAGGCCGAAATCAAGAAATTCAAGGACAAGCTTGACGAAATGTCAGAACAGGAAACGAACCACTCCAAGTACCTGAATTTTGGCGTGAACCTGATCCAGAATCTTAGCTTCTACTACGAAAACGCAACCCTCATAAATAAGCAGAAACTCATTGGTTCGATTTTCCCTGAAAATTTGATCATCGAAAATAACAAATGTCGAACCGCCCGCGAGAACGAGGTAATCCTCGCTTTAAAGGGTTTTGAGCGGGATTTTAAAAAGGAAAAACCTGACGGACAGCCAGGTTTTCCCACCGAGTACCGAAGGAGGGACTCGAACCCTCATGTCTTGCGACACACGCCCCTGAAACGTGCGTGTCTACCAATTCCACCACTTCGGTAAATATGTTCAACATTTAAGGTTTAAAGTCTAAGGTTAAAACAACCTTAAACTTTAAACTAAATAACTTAGTGCCCAGAACTGGACTCGAACCAGCACACCCTTTCGGGCGCTACCACCTCAAAGTAGTGCGTCTACCAATTTCGCCACCTGGGCATGCACTAAGGGCGACAAAAGTAATAAGACTTTGCAGTTTTCCCAATCACCAAACTTTATTTCCCATCCAAACGCCAAGTCCGGTGCCCAGCAGGCACAGCAGAATACTCACCCCCGTGTAGATCAGGAATTCTGTAAAATGTTTTTGCTGAAACAGCTGCAGGTTTTCCAGAGCAAAAGTTGAAAACGTTGTAAATCCACCGCAGAAACCAACGCCCACCAATAGTCGCCAGGCCTCAGACTCCTCAGGTTTTTTAAGCGCTACCGAGAATACCAGTCCCAGTATAAACGAACCCAAAACATTGACAACCAGGGTACCAAACGGGATAAGGGATGCCACCCTCAGGTCAACGGACCGGGCCAGCAGATATCTGGCTACGCTCCCCGCAAAACCACCAGTGCCTACCAGTAAAATAGTAAACCAATTCATAGAGCCGAGAATGGGATTTGAACCCACGACCTGCTGATTACGAATCAGCTGCTCTACCCCTGAGCTACCTCGGCATTCTTTCCCTTAGGTACAGAAAGGACTCTCCCGTTCGCCTGAACAGGGAATTAAATTTAAAACTAAGGAAGATATTAAATCACTAAATTGTCGCGCATTATGCTTTCCAAGAAATGTAAGTATGCTATCCATGCCCTTGTGCATATGGCTAAAGAACCAGACGAGAAATTCCTGATCAAGGATATTTCAGAGACCTGCAACATTCCCAAAAAATTCCTGGAGGCAATTCTGTTGGATCTCAAGCGAGCCGGAGTACTCGGCAGTAAACAAGGCAAGGGGGGTGGATATTTTCTTCGCAGAAAGCCAGAAGAGGTAGACCTTGCTGAAGTAGTACGGCTATTTGATGGAGCCATCGCATTGGTTCCCTGCGCCACCCATAAATTCTATGAGCCCTGTCAGGAATGTGAAGATGAAGAAACCTGCAGCGTCAGGGATGCCTTTCTGCAAATCCGTAACGCCACGGTTGAAATGCTAAAGGGGGATACATTAGAAACCCTGGTGAAACGGGAAAATCGTCTGAAAGGAAGAAAGAAGAAGTAATTTTTAGGGGAATATCTATCCATACTATATACTTTTAGTAGTTTTATAGCCCACCCTGCACAGATCCGCTAAAATCAGATCGGTTCCTAAACTAAAAAACAGTTTTAGCAGTTTATAAGTATTGTTCAACCCTTAAATAAAATTCTATGTCACTTCGATTAGGCGATGTAGCCCCTGATTTCACAGCAGAAACCACTGAAGGAACAGTCCAGTTTCACGAGTGGCTCGGTAACGGCTGGGGAATATTATTTTCTCACCCCGCTGATTTCACGCCCGTATGTACTACAGAACTTGGCTCGATGTCAAAATTGAAACCTGAGTTTGAAAAACGAAATGTAAAAGTGATTGCCATAAGTGCAGATCCGCTGGAGTCACACAAAAAATGGATTGGCGATATCAACGAAACCCAAAATACCACGGTGAACTATCCGCTAATTGCTGATCCGGAATTTAAGGTAGCTAATTTATACGGCATGGTTCATCCGGCTGTCACGGATAAATTCACGGTACGATCTGTCTTTGTTATCGGACCGGATAAAAAAATCAAATTAATGATAACCTATCCGGCTTCTACCGGCAGAAACTTTGACGAAATCCTTCGCGTAGTAGATAGTTTACAACTCACAGCTAGCTACAGCGTAGCAACTCCGGCCAACTGGAAACACGGTGAAGATGTAATCATCACTGCTGCGGTTAAGGACGAAGACATTCCGGGCAAATTTCCAAAAGGACATAAACGTATTAAACCTTACCTGAGAACTACACCTCAGCCAAACATTTAAGGTTCGTTACCATAATAAATCACATAGCCTCTGCATATGCAGAGGCTTTTTTATTCCTCAAGACTGTATCCGCTTAACTCATATTTTTTCTTACATAATCAGACTAAAAGATAGGGGTAATCGTCTACCGGATTGTCTTTAATAAAATATCTTATGGGAAACGTGGTGAACCTTCAGCGAACAAATGATTATCTCCAACAATTTCAGCTTGCTCAGCGAAACCTGAACCTGTTGATTCAGGAAGAACGTTTACATAAACGCATTCAGAAAAGTAAACGACAATTTATCAAACACACATCCCTTAAAAAGACTGAGATTCCTTTCAGCTCCTTCCCGGTTTTTAAATAATTTGCAGCGATATTAATAAAGACCTTGGCGCTTAAGCGTTTGGGAAATGAAAACTTCGCTATGCACTATCGCACTGCTAACCAGGATGATCTCACCCGCATAACCCGGCTTTATAAAACCGTAGCTGAAAATAAAGGTGGCATCGCCAGACTTGAAGAAGAGATATCATCTGAATACATAAAGAATTTTATTAGCAAAAGTATTTCTTCCGGGCTCATCATTGTAGGTGAGCATCCAGACAATCCGGATGAGCTCATTGGCGAAATGCATGCCTACACACCGGGAATCAACGTATTCAATCATGTATTTTCAGATCTCACCCTCGTTGTTCATCCCGAATTTCAAGGTCGTAAAATCGGAAGAACCTTACTCACCATTTTTCTGGAAGAGATCGCCAGAAACCGGCCGGATATTGGCAGAGTTGAATTAATAGCCCGTGAGAGCAATGAGAAAGCCATTCGTCTTTACCAGTCACTGGGTTTTCGTATCGAAGGCAGGCTAGAGATGCGCATCAAAAATTCAGACAACAGCTACGAAGCTGATATACCCATGGGGTGGCAGAATCCTAATTTCGAATTTGACTAAACGCTAAACACCTAAGTCGGCTCCATCAGCAATGATGAGGAGGAGCTCTTTCACTTCTTCCGCTTTGGCATGTTCCCCCATCTTATCGAAAGACATAATCAGATTTCTGAAAACCCTTCTGATAATCTCCAGGTTAGAGCAAGGTTCAAAGAATGATGCCTGAGGTGTCAAATGAAGTTCATTGATATAGTTCTCAATGTCTTGTCTGGAAAAGATAAGTCCTTTGTTAAAGGCATTGATATAAAACTGTGCGTGCCGTTCATCTTTGTACGTCAACACAAAAAGATTAGGTAGGTTCACTCCCGAAACCGGAAGTTTAAGTTTTTGTGCTACCAGAAGATAAATCACGCAAAGCGTTATCGGGTTACCCTTGCGGGATTCTAACACCACGTTGATCAACGAATTGCCAGGTGAATGAAAATTCTTCGTATTTGCTCCGAATTTCAGCTTGTTGAACAGAACACTATTCAACACTTTAACCTGATCGAAAGGGTACAGATCGGGTTTAAATTCCAGCCAGGTTTCGTAATAAATCTGTTCCAGCTCCTGCTTCAACTTCAATAATTCCAGGTCTGGATATTGATACGTAGATACAAGCCACATACCGGTGAGCAAATCTTGCTCGGGACTATCATACCATTCCCTGATCCGCTCTTTCAACAGTTCATACTGCAGACCATGAATGAGCTCTTCAATTCTCCGCTGAACCTGAGGATTAAAGTTATTCTCCCACTCTACTTCCAGAAAAGGAATAATGCTTGTTCCGAGTGATTTGATTTTTTCTTCCACGTGCGAAACAATCTGAGCATCCTCATCATCCAGCAATGAAACCAGCGCCTTTAATTCAGTATCTTTCAAGAGAACTTAACGTTGAATTGGGTGTTCACGAAAGGTATAAACTTTCATTGAAAATCAATACGGGGAAAAATTTCTACCGATTATTTTTCCTGCATTTGGCGCTGATTTTGCATTCAAGAAAACAGGATTATTTTATTTCCCTTACCACCGTCAATTGGAATTCGGTGTCTAACATTAAAATTTATACAACATGAAAATTATTCAATCCGTTTTTGCAAGCATGATGCTTCTCACCACCATCACAAGCTTTGGACAGGAAGTATTTAAAGGCGAACACTTTATCGAAGTTTCCGGAACATCTCGGCAGGAAATTGATCCCAATGAAATTTATTTACAGGTTATACTCCGCGAGTTTGAAGAGAATAAAGTGAAAGTTACACTGGAGAAACTTGATAAAGACTTTAACGATGCGCTGAAAGCCGCCAATATTGATCGAAGTAAAATAGAATTAGCCAATATCGGTTCTCAACTGGGAAAACTTGGCCGGAAAGATAAAGATGCTTTTCGCGAAAAGACCTACCAGTTAAAGCTCAGCAGCGGTGCAGAACTGGAAAGGTTGCTGGATAAAATCGAACCCGTCAAAGTTCAGCAAGTAATGATTACCAAAATCAGTCATTCAGATATTGAAAAAATCCGGCTGGATCTCAAGATAAAAGCATTGCAGGCAGCCCGTAGCAAAGCCGATGCCCTGGCAAAGTCAATCGGTTCAGAGATTGGCAAGCCACTCATGGTTCGCGAATGGGAGAATCCCTCCTACCCGATGATGGATGCTACTGCGAATGTCATGGTTCGATATAAAGGCGATGCCGGTATGGACGCAGAGAACCCGGAAGCGGCCACAGCATTTCGTAAGATCACCTTAACAGCACAGATCACCGCTCAATTTGAAATCAAATAGTAGCATACATCAGCTTAAAATAAAAATCTCCGGATGTTGATCCGGAGATTTTTTATTTCCAGGCATTTTGAATTTGCCTCACCCCGGTTTCCCGGGGCAGAGGCAATCCAAACAACCCTATATCAGTATAGCCATTGACGTGAGTGAACCTGCTACCTTAAGGTTAGAAGATTCAACAGCCTTCTGGTTAAGCTCGAACTTAAGTTTGTTATCAACAGTCTTGAAGTTGATAGCACTTCCTTTTACACCCAAACCACTCTTATCAGTGATCACCAGAGTGCCTTTGCCTTTTACTTTCGTATTAGCAGCATCAAATTCACCACTTTTATTTTTGTCAATGTAAAGAACATGGCAATCTGAAACTTCAGCAGCAGAATTGAATTTCTTAATAACGTAGGTTCTTGAACCACGGGGTTTCCCACCATACCATGCATTGAGTGTATTGTATACATCTGTATTACCAATTACACCAATCACAAATTCACCTGAACCGGCTTCATTAGGCCACTGTACATAACGGGTGAAGTTGTATACCATCATCGAATAAACTTCGTGTAATGGTCTTTCCTGTGCGAACACGCTGCCGCTTGTCAGAAGGGCAACGATCATGAGAGCTTGGATCTTTTTCATATAGTTGTTTGTTTGTTTCGGTTGTTTGTGTTTCAACAATACAAAGGTATATCCACCCACCTGCACGGGCCTGGCAATTCAACGGTATACCTGTATGATGTAAGATTTCTGAACCATGCAAAAGAGTTTGTCTATTGCAAGCGTTTTCGGGATACTGCAATCGGTTACACTCTACGTTGTGACCTACTGAAAAATGTCCTTTTTTCGTTGAAAATCAACTTTTTAAAGAATAGTATGGATGGACGTTATCAGAAAAAATCCATCGCGCACTTGAATCAGATTCCGGAGATGAGGTAAAAAAATCAGTCATAGTATTCATTTTGAAAGTCAAGCACCATCTGAATACCGGATATATCGGGGGTTGTACACCAGCGTCACATAAAAAAAAGAAGCCGGACATTTCTGCCCGACTTCAACTACAACCAGACGCCCTGAAAGAAAATTATTTCCCGTTCACTGTGGCGTATACAGGAGCGGTTTTAACTGTTTTTATAATACGCGCTGCAACCTTATATGGATCTGCAGCTGAATTTGGTCTTCTGTCTTCTAACCAGCCTTTCCAGCCATTCTCAACGGTAGCGATAGGAATGCGGATTGACGCACCACGATCAGATACACCGTAAGAGAATTTATCGATAGACTGTGTTTCGTGTTTACCGGTCAGACGTAAATGATTGTCTGCCCCATATACTGCGATGTGTTCTTTCACATACGGAGCAAAAGCTTTACAAACAGTGTCATAAACTTCTTTTGAGCCCGCTGTTCTCAACAATGAGTTAGAGAAATTAGCATGCATACCAGAACCATTCCAGTCGGTTGCACCCAGCGGTTTGCAGTGCCAGTTGATTGACACACCATATTTTTCACCGCATCTTTCGAGCAAGTAACGGGCAATCCATACCTGGTCGCCAGCTGCTTTTGCACCTTTAGCAAATATTTGGAATTCCCACTGACCGGTGGCCACTTCGGAGTTGATACCTTCAATATTGATACCGGCATCGATACACAGATCCAGGTGTTCTTCCACGATCTCACGGCCGAAGGCATTCTTTGCACCTACAGAGCAATAGTATGGACCTTGTGGCGCAGGGTATCCGCTGGTAGGAAATCCAAGCGGCTTATTGGTTTCAGGATTCCAGAGGAAATATTCCTGTTCGAATCCAAACCAGAAATCATTGTCATCATCTTCAATGGTAGCACGACCATTGGAGGGGTGAGCTGTTCCATCCGGGCTCAACACTTCACACATTACCAGAAATGCTTTTTTGCGCGCAGGATCTGGAAATAAAGCAACAGGTTTCAACAAGCAGTCTGATGATCCACCCGGTGCCTGTTCTGTTGAACTTCCGTCAAAGCACCATACCGGACAATCATCCAATGTGCCACTGAAATCTTTTACGATTTTTGTTTTGCTGCGAAGGCTTTGGGTGGGCACGTAACCGTCAAGCCAGATGTACTCAAGTTTTGTTTTAGACATAGCGTTTGTAGTTTATATGGTTGTAATTTTTTTAAGAACCAGGATGGAGGGCGAGTCCATCCTGGCGTTTGTTTAGTGTTTAGAATTTGTAAACTGCTGCAAGTGTAGCAGAGATGATTGAATCGGTTGCTTCACCATCTTTTTTCTCAAAGTAATCTTCTGAAGTTTTGTCATATCTGAGTTCTGGAATAAACATCAGCGGACCAGCCTTGATGTTACCGGAAAGTGTCAGAGCAATCACATTACCATCGCCTTCGTCATCAATTCCGATTGGAGCAGCAAGCGGATGGAATTTTGTTGATGAAAAGTACTCTGCACGGATAGCCAGCGCAAAGGCATCAGAAAGTGTGAACTTCGGATACACTGCAAACCCCATGAATGAAGAGGCATCATTTCCGGCATCTTCAATATCATCACCTATCGATACTTCACCTTCTCCGATTGTCTGGTAAGAAAAATTGGCACCGAGGTAAAATGATTCGCTGATGGTAAAACCGGCTGTCACATCAGCCTGAAATAACGAACCGTTAGAAAAATCATCAGGTCCCATGGTATCTTCGTCCAGTTTTCCATCCTGGTCACCATACAAGAGGTTCAACCATACACCACCACCGTCAGTAGTCTTTCCGATTTGCCCACCGAGGGTGAATGTATTTACCGGATTGAATTCAACGATGTCAGTAGGGTTCATGATAGCCAGTTTAGCTACCAGACCATCACCAAAGCTGAAGTCAGCGCGTACACCGGTATGGTTAAAAGGGCCGTTAGAGAACAGGTACGAAGTTGAATAGTTGGGATTCACAGCCGGTGAGATCACTTCAAATCCAACGAAGGTATTGAACTGACCAATGTTCAGGGTTACAGCATCCGATAATTTGATGTAAGCAAATAACTGGTTGATTATGCGCTGATCCGTATAAGAAGCAGCAAACACAGCATCGCGACCGCGGGGTCCGAATACCAGGTCAGCCGTAAAACCAGTCTTATCACCCTGATAAGAAGCGATCAGGTTTGCCATACCCAATGAAAACCCTTTCAGGTTAGCAAATGAAGTTGACGGACCTGAGTTACCATAGGTAGGCTCGGTTGCACCCATGGAAGTGTGTATGTACGTATCGATCGATCCGGAAATGTTGAATGTTGGTTTTGTCTCTTCTTCAGTAGTGGCATCCTGTGCCATTACGTATGAGGACAAACCCAGAAGTGTTAAGATCAGTGATAGTCGTAATTTTTTTGAATTCATTTTGTTTGTGTGTTTTGGTAAACATTAAGCTATAGTTATCCCAGCGGGGTCTCTCACACCCTCTCCGGGCCGCTTTAGTTAAGTAGCCCTGCTATTCAGTCAAGCATATCTGAAAGAGGCCAGTAATCAGTCAAGGAACATTCTGATTTTGGTTTGTAATTCTCTTCTTCATAGGTGTAGGTTTAGGTTTGGCTCAGTTTAGGTTAAGGGAAGGCCGGGACGAACCCGGCCCTTATTTTTTAGATCACCTTTTCTTTCATGGAGCTGAAATCCATGGGATAAAGATTTTCTCCGTGCTGGCTGTAATCTGAACCAACCTTTTTCTCTTCAGGTGTTACACTGAGTCCGAAAATGAGGTCAGTAATCTTCAACAGGATCATTGATCCGATGAAAGTAAATCCAACAACTACCACCAAAGCTTTCAGGTGAGCAATGAACAAGGTTGTTTCTCCGAAGAATAAACCATTACCGGTTGTGTTTGCAGCGTTAACGGCCTGATGTGCGAACAAGGCTGTCATAATCATACCCACTGCTCCACCTACACCGTGGCAAGGGAACACATCCAATGTATCTTCGAGTGAAGTCTTAGATTTCCAGGATACCACGAAGTTACTGATCATGGCTGCGAATGTTCCGATGAATAAGCTGGAAGGAATGGTTACGAAGCCTGCAGCAGGTGTGATAGCCACAAGACCTACAACAGCACCGATACAGAATCCGAGCGCAGAAGGTTTTTTACCTCTTACGGCATCGAAAAGGATCCAGGCCAGACCGGCAGCAGCAGAAGCTGTGTTTGTAGTAGCAAAAGCAGAAGCAGCAAGTGAGTTAGCTCCCAGCGCACTACCTGCGTTGAAACCAAACCATCCGAACCACAGTAAGCCAGTGCCTAACAACACGAAAGGAATGTTAGCAGGAGAAATGTGTGTCTTGGCTTCACCTTTAGTTCTCAAGTAAATTGAAGCGGCAAGGGCAGCAAAACCAGCAGACATGTGTACTACTGTACCACCCGCGAAATCCAGTACACCCCACACGAACAGGAAGCCTTCAGGGTGCCATGTCCAGTGTGCCAGTGGTGCATATATCAATAGAGAAAAGAGAACCAGGAAAAGAAGGTATGCTTTGAAGCGAACACGCTCAGCAAACGTACCGGTGATCAATGCAGGTGTGATGATGGCAAACTTCAACTGGAAGAATGCGAACAACACTAATGGAATGGTTGGAGCCAGTGACCAGGGTTTACCATCCAATACATTCTGGAACATAAAGAATGTGCTTGGGTCACCGATGAAACCACCGATGTCTTCTCCAAATGCCAGGCTGAAACCAACCAGGATCCAGAGAACGCTGATTACGCCCATTGCGATAAAGCTTTGGAGCATAGTCGAAATGATGTTTTTGGTGTCGATCATTCCACCGTAGAAATAGGCAAGGCCTGGTGTCATGAGCAATACCATCGCAGCAGCTGCCAGCATCCACGCAGTATCACCGGAGTTTATGCCCTCGGTAACAATGGTAGTGGGTACTGCTGGCATGAACACCGCCAGAATACTTACTCCAATGAGCAAGACAAGGAAAATAACGGACTTTTTCATAGTTATTTAGTTTTTAGGTTTAAATCAGACGTCCAGCGTCAAATAATGACCACAATTTTTTAACAATAGGGTTAAAAAGGAACCAATTTTTAAAAAAAATTGCCGAAATCGGTTGTGGTAGGGTATGATTTCAATCGAAAACGTACAATAATTATAAAATTTCCAAAAAACCGGCTTGTGCGATATGTTATAAGGCCAAATAGAAGCTTCCTTATAATTTATTTGGTTAATGAAAGGCATCTAAAGAATAAAAGGCCAGGTGTTACCACCTGACCTTTACTAAACAACCAGACGCCATTTAATAGTCCGTTAAACTAAGCGTAACTGGCAGTTCTTAGAGATCTTAAGGTTGTAGTAGGTACCAAACTTGTGAGGGTCTTACTTTTTAATGAAATGCTAACCATTGGTACTGGGAGTAAATTTCTGTCAATTTTTAAATTATTGCGTTAAAAGTGAACCAGTTTTTAAAAAAAATACCTGGAATCGTTGTAGTGATGGTATTTTTATAACTCATAATCCCTTAAAAAGTGAAAAAATTATAAAACAAGGCATTTTATTATAAGGGTTCAACTGCACATCCGCAGCTTAGTACGGCCGATTGCA
The DNA here is from genome assembly GCA_036503775.1 of Ohtaekwangia sp. Lineage (GTDB taxonomy): Bacteria > Bacteroidota > Bacteroidia > Cytophagales > Cyclobacteriaceae > Ohtaekwangia. The sequence goes on along the minus strand of DASXWH010000074.1, from coordinate 17,412 downwards.
ACATGCGATCAGTTCACAGGAACTGGAAAGTTAAACAGCATGAAGCGGAATCATTAAGAAAGTATCACTTCATCCATTTCTTCCACCACCATTGAAATACGATCAGTCCCCAGATACGTGCGTGCACATCACCTGGGTTGGAAGAGAAAAGCTGGTCCTTGATTTTCTGTATTGCCGCATAGTCAAAAATACCTTGTTCCTTCACAAATTTTTCTGACAGCAAGTCATTCGTTATCACAGACCGCATTTCATTTCTGAACCATTTCAATAAAGGCACTTCAAAACCTTTCTTCGGCCGATTATACAGTTGAGACGGAAGAATATCCCGAAAGGCATCCTGAACAATCCGTTTGCGCATGGATGCATTTATTTTAAAATCAGACGGAAGACTGAATGCAAAATTCACCACTTCATAATCGAGGAAGGGCACTCGAACTTCCAGCGAATTCCCCATACTCATCAGATCTACTTTTGTGAGCATGTCATTGGATAGAACAAGTTGCATATCAGTCATCAGGAAATCATTCATACTTCCCATACCTGATATGTGTTGCAGTATATTGTTCTTCCGGAGCTCAAATTCATTCAACGCCATGTTTTGTAACTCCGGTCGAAGCATTTGTAATGCTTCCTCTTTACCAGCAAAGCTCGCCCACTTCCAGTACCTTTCCCTTGCTGAAAGCCTTGCGCCCTCACCAAAGCGAACGAGCTGCCTGACTTTATTTGTAATCGTTGAATTCCGTGACTGCGGAAATAACTTCCATAGCGGAAGCAGACTACTAATAGTCTTTTCTTTCCACCCCGGGTGAATAGTCCGGTAAAAAGCTGAATGCTTGTTATAACCAGCCCAGAGTTCATCTGCGCCATCTCCCGAAAGTGCTACCGTAGCATGCTTGCGTGTTTCTTTACTTAATATGTAAACTGCCAGGGCAGAAGAATCACCGAAGGGTTCATCGATGTAATCCAGCACCGAATACAGATGATTATATAAATCCCTATTACTAAGGGAGAAAACCGTGTGTCTTGTTTTAAGATGTTTTGCTACCAATTCGGCATAGACCGTTTCATCAAAGAATTTCTCATCCTTAAAGCCAATGGAGAATGTATGCAGGTCAGGTTTGTGCCGGCTGGCCAAGGCAGTGACTATTGAAGAATCAATTCCTCCACTGAGGAATGATCCCAGTGGTACATCTGCTATCAATCTTCGTTGAACCGCTAAATCCAACAACGTTTTCAGTTTTGCCTTCGCTGTGTCATAATCCATTGAAATCTCCTCTGATACTGAAGCAGGTATCTGATAATACCGGAATGTCTCTATCTTTTGCCTGCGCACTACCAGGTAATGTCCAGGCATTAGTTTTTTGACATTTAAAAAAATTGTATCGGGTGCAGGAATATAATTCAGTTGGAGGTAAGTGTAGAGTGCATTGTAATCTATATTTTTTTCAATACCATATTGAAGAATGGCTTTCATCTCCGATGCAAAAATGAATTTGTCATCATCGAAGAGATACAATAATGGTTTGATCCCGTAGCGATCACGTGCCAGAAAAAAAGTTTGCTCCTGTTTGTCGTATATACAGAATGAAAAGAAACCGTTAAGCCGCGGCAGACATTTCTCTTTTTGATCGATGTACAACTTGAGCAGAACTTCTGTATCGGAATGTGAAAAGAACGTTACACCTTTTGCTTCAAGTTCTTTTTTGAGTTCATTAAAATTGAATACTTCACCATTGAACACAATACAATATCGGTTGCTATCATCCCACATGGGCTGATTGGCAACCGAGCTTGTGTCAATAATGGATAATCTGCGATGCCCGAGACCAACCCACTCATCCAGATGGATATCCTGAAAATCGGGACCACGGTTAGCCAGGGCCATGGTGGCATTGGTGACATGTACCTTGTTGAATTTACCAACAAGGTTAAACGCATAGATTCCCGTGATCCCGCACATACTATTTTCTGAACTGAATACAATCCGAAAGTTAAGGGATTACCGTTCACCAAATGCTCACGAGTGTGTCACAAAGATTAAAATGATGAGATACTTTACAGTGTCCTGATCTTAATGTTTCTGAACCAGGCTTCCTGCTTATGATCCTGAAAATCGATATAACCTTTTTTAGAGGCTCCATACCCTGCAGCATCTTTCCACTTACCAGCCTCTTTACGTTTTTTCCAATCGGCTGAATTCAATTCGTATTCGACAACCTTTACACCGTTGAGCCAGTGTTCTACGTGATCTCCATTCACCACAAGGCGGGATTCATTCCATTCGCCTGTTGGGTTCGGAGCTGCGGCTACAGCAGCATGCATATCGTAGTTCGCTCCGGTTTTGTGTACATCTTTTATATCCCCCGGAGCATTCATATCCATCACCTGGTATTCAGGACCTGAAAGATAAGGTTCGTCATATTGTTCTATTACCCGGAACATAACACCACTGTTCCCCTGCTCTCCTATCTTCCAGCCAAAAGCGAGTTCAAAATTTTCATACTGATCCACAGTCATGATATCAGCTCGCTTATTATTTTCTTTATCATCCGCGAAAGGTTTGCAATGCAGCGTTCCATCCACTACTTCCCAACTATCATTGGGCATATCCTTAAAGAACTTCCAGCCATTCAGTGACTGTCCATCAAATAACAGCTTCCAGCCTGCGGATTTTTCCGTCTCTGTCAACTGATTGATGGCGGGTTCAGTCTGGGCGGTTGTAGCCGTTGTTGTATCATTTGTCTGCTCGGTTTCGGCTTGCTTTGGTTTACAAGCCATGGTCAGTCCGATACAAATCAGCAGGACGAGGAATTTATTCATAGTGGTAGTATTCAGTCATTGAAGATAATCTGTATTCCCGGAGGCAGGCTATGAAATTCCACCAATGGTTAGAGGCTACTCTGGCTTCCTGAAGATGAACACTTTCGTGAACAAACCCACACCAATCGTTTTCCGGTCATCGCCATGCCTGATCTGCGTCAGTGAGGCAACTACCAGATCTTTTACAGCCACATCATCCGGATTAACGTGAATATTTTCCTTTCTTGCTTTTTCCTGTACGGCAAGCTGATGCGTTTTGGATGTCGGATTCGTGAGCAGACCAATTCCCAGAAAAAGGACGATGATAATAACCCGAATAAAGACCTTGAAGATTTTAAAGAGCAGGAATAAAACAACTACAACAGCTGCAATGGTAAGGATGGTTACGAAATCAAAATTCATGGTCAGAATATTTTTCCAGGGTTAAGTATTCCATTCGGATCAAACGCTTTCTTAATGCCCCGCATAAGTGCGAGATTAGCTTCCTGCATCGCGATCGACATATACGGTCTTTTGGCAATCCCGATTCCATGCTCACCTGACAGAGTACCACCCAGACTTACGGTGAGCCTGAATATTTCACCGATTCCCTCCACGATTTTGGAGTTCCAATCTTCATCACAAATACCCTCTTTTAAAATGTTGATGTGAAGATTTCCGTCACCCAGGTGACCATAACAAACGGAATTGAATCCAAACTGTTTTCCAATATCCTTGATGCCGACAATCAGCCGTGGCAAATTCCCGCGAGGTGCAACAACATCTTCAGCACGCGTGAGGCAATAGGCATTTACCGCAGGCGAAATGTTCACCCGTATTTTCCATAACTCTTCTTTTTGTGAGGCTGTATCAGCAAACAAGATCTCACCTACAGCAAATTGCTCTGCTACCTCCATGACACGTTCTGCGTCACGCATCAATATTTCATCATCATTACCATCAAGCTCACACAACAAATAGGCATCCATTTCCTCCGGAAATTTCGTATTGACTTTTGTGTTGTAAATTTTTTCACAGTAGTCTATTGTCTTCATGGCTGCATCGCGCTCGAAAAACTCCATTCCGGAAGGTTGAATACCGGCACGGAATATTTCTGCAATAGCCTTACACGCTTCCGCATTTGAAACGAAAGGCATAAGCAGGGTAACATTCTTTTTCGGGAGTCCTCTCAGCTTGAAAACAATTTTGGTAATAATACCCAGAGTTCCCTCACTGCCGCACATGAGCTGCGTAAGGTTATAGCCGGTTGAATTTTTTAACACATTGGCACCTGTCCAGATGATCTCTCCCGTAGGCAGCACCACTTCAAGATTCAAAACATAATCCCGGGTTACCCCATATTTAACCGCTTTTGGGCCACCACTATTCTCCGATACATTGCCCCCAATGAAGCAGGTACCACGACTTGCCGGATCGGGCGGATAGAACAATCCTTTTTCCTTTACGGCATTTTGAAATAACTCCGTGATCACACCGGGCTCGACAGTTGCTTGCAGATTCAGTTCATCAATATTCAGAATCCGGTTAAAACGCTCCATGGAAATCACAACACCTTTCTGAACCGGAAGAGCTCCTCCACTCAATCCGGTGCCGCCACCCCGGGGTGTGACGGGAATGATAAGGGTATTGCAGAGCTTCATAATTTCACTGATGGCCTCAGGGGTTGAAGGCTTCAGCACGACATCCGGCAAAAAAGAATAATCCTCGGTTTCGTCATGGGAATAATCAAATCGCTTTTCAGGGTCCACGATCACATTTTCTTTACCAACTATGGCCTCAAATTGGCTAATGATCGAGGTAGAAACTTCTGCAAATGGCATGAATAGGGTATATTTGAATACTTTTTAAACTTTGCTTATGAAGCTGTTTTTTGAAATCAAAATTAGTCAAAAGCTTCTTCTCCTGTCGGCAATTGTGTCTGCACTTTTGTGTACATCTTGTGTATCAAACAAACACGTTAGTGTACGGGAAGAAAAAGTCAATAAGGTTATCCATGAAGCCCGTACCTACATTGGTACGCCTTACAAGTATGGCGGAACAACACGTTCAGGAATGGACTGTTCCGGGTTATTAATCAATTCTTTTCGCGTAGTGAATGTAAAGCTTCCACGTAGTTCAGAAGATCAGAGTAAAGTAGGTGAAGAAATCAAGATGAATGAACTGGAGCCCGGTGATCTGGTATTCTTCGCTACCGGGAAAAAGAAAAAACAGGTCACACATGTAGGCCTGGTCACCGAATGTAAATCCAGGAAGGACATCAAATTCATTCACGCCTCCAGTTCATTGGGCGTAGTGGAAACCAACCTCTTCGCAGAATATTATCAGAAACGGTTCAGGGGTGCACGCAGGGTAATCCAGACTCACTAGATCTGGCGGGACTGCTTCTGCCATTTCTTATTAACTTTCCACTCTATTTTCAATTTCTTCATATGGACAAAAAGAGCAAACAATTCCTTTACGAGTATCTGAACAATGCATCACCAACAGGTTTTGAGACCTCCGGCCAGCAGATCTGGCTGGATTACATCAAGCCTTACATCCATGAATATATAACAGACGTATATGGAACGGCCGTAGGGGTAATCAATCCTAAGGCTCCCTACAAGGTGGTTATCGAAGCCCATGCTGACGAGATCTCCTGGTTTGTCAATTTTATAACCGATGATGGATATATATATGTGAGAAGAAATGGCGGATCAGACCATCAGATCGCACCGTCAAAACGGGTCAATATCCATACGGAGAAAGGAATTGTAAAAGGTGTATTTGGCTGGCCTGCCATTCACGTTCGCGATGCTGCGCGGGAAGAACCGCCCTCATTAAAGAATATTTTCATAGACATCGGGGCAGAATCCAAAAAAGAGGTTGAAAGTTTGGGTATCCATGTAGGCTGTGTGATCACCTTCGAGGATGAGCTGATGGAAATGAACAAGCGGTGGCTGGTAGGCCGTGCACTTGACAACCGAATGGGCGGTTTTATGATCGCAGAGGTTACCCGTAGATTGTTTGAAAACAAGAAGAAGCTGCCCTTCGGGCTCTATATAGTAAATGCTGTTCAGGAGGAAATCGGCCTTCGGGGAGCGGAAATGATCTCACGGAGGCTTAAGCCGGATGTAGCCATCTGTACCGATGTTACTCATGACACCCAATCTCCTATGTACAATAAGAAAGAGAGCGGTAACCTTAAGGCTGGTGCTGGACCGGTACTGTGTTACGGCCCTGCTGTACAGAATAACGTTCTCAAAATGGTACTCGAAACGGCCCAAAAACGGAAAATTCCATTCCAACGGCAGGCAGTTTCCAGATCTACCGGTACCGATACTGATTCTTTTGCATACTCTGCCGAGGGTGTTGCATCAGCTTTGATATCGCTCCCCTTAAAATACATGCATACAACGGTAGAAATGGTACACCAGGATGATGTAGAGGCAGTTATCAATCTGATCTATGAATTCCTCCTGCAGCTCAAATCGGGCCATGACTTCAGGTATATTAAGTAATTCCTGAGGCAAAACCTTACATCTATAAGGTATAGAGCTGAATAGGTTCCTGCACGAAAATTGGGGAACCTACTTTTGTATCGTCAAACACATACAACAACCTATACTTATATGACTAAGATTAAGACTCTTCTTTTGGTAGCGGCTCTCCTGGTAAGTGGAGGTGCGTTTGCACAGGAAAGACCCATGCACGAAGTTTATTCGATGATGGTTTTCAACTTTACCCGTTACGTTCAGTGGCCTAATGAAACTGAAGGTGGTGAGTTCATCATTGGGGTAATCGGAAATGCCGATGTATACAATACCTTGAATACATGGTATGCCGGTAAAGCCCGTGGTTCAAAGAAATATTCAATTAAGAAATTCAATTCAGCAGCAGACATCACCGATTGTCACGTGCTGTTTATTGATAAGTCCAAAAGCGGTGAATTTGATGCCGCCAATGGCAAGGTAAAAGGAAAAGGTACTCTGGTTATTACAGATAAGAATGGCCTGGGTGAAAAAGGTAGCGGGATCAACTTTAAGACAGTTGATAACAAACTTAAGTTTGAGCTTAACCAAAAGGCGGTTGAGGCCTCAAATTTGAAGGTAGCAGGAGCATTATCGTCAATGGCGATCTTGATCTAATTGGGGTTATCAGACCCTCATCCGGACCTGGTGAGGTGATTTCCACAATTAAGTAGTAGATTAGTAGAGCCCAAACCCTTTTTAATCTATGAAAACCTTATTTTTTTCAATCCTTTCGATCTTTGTGATCGAAAATGGAATTGCCCAGGAAAGGCCTCCTCATGAAATTCACTCGGCCATGCTGTATAACTTTATTAAGTATATACAGTGGCCAAATGAAGGGGAAGCCGGAGATTTTGTAGTGGGCGTAATAGGGGATGACAACGTCTTCAATACGCTGAAAGCCTGGTACGATGGAAAACCGAAAGGAAGCAAAAAGTATGTGATCAAGAAACTTGGATCACCTGCTGAAGCCTCCGACTGTCAGGTGGTATATGTTGGCAAATCAAAGAATAAAGAATTTGATGCCATCAAAACCAGTACAACCGGCAAATCGGTACTGACCATTACAGATGGAAATGGTCTGGGACAGAAAGGTAGCTGCATCAACTTTAAAGTGGTTGACGGCAAACTGAAGTTCGAGCTGAACCAGGCAACAGTAACAGGATCAAACCTGAAAGTTTCCAGTCAGTTGAGCAGTATGGCAATTTTGATCTAGTTTGGGCGAGGTCGAAGTGAAGTTGAGAAGTGAAGAAGCAAACGACTTAGCTCTTCCAAACAATTTTTGAGGGTGATATTAACACATCGTGTGGATGTACGATATTCCTTTGCCTGAATAAAGGCACTCACAAATTGCTGGAAGATTAAAAATGATATTTTTAGAATAGATTGAAAGAAACAATCTATAGTTGAATGAAGATAATGAAGATTTACGCACGGGGTCGCAAAGTTTTTACAGAGAGGGTCTTTTCTTTGTGTGCTCTGTGCGTTTCTTTTTACACTTAACACATTCAATCATCAAAGCATACGCACGGGGTAGCAAAGTTTTATAGAGAGGGTCTTTTCTTTGCTTGCTCTGTGCGTTTTTTATTCCTCTTAAATCTTCGCATTCAATCTTTTCTATGTACAGACTCATTACATTAGCTGAATGAGTCAACCGGTATTTTGTGATCAGATGGGCTATTCTTTGTCCTTCGTCCATCCACCCAAAAGAATTATTTCGCTTGTTCCTTCTCAAACGGAATTACTGGCTGAATTAGGGCTTTCAACCGAAGTTGTAGGTATCACCAAATTCTGTATCCATCCCAGATCATGGTTTACCACCAAACCTAAAATCGGAGGAACCAAGCAATTTGACTTCAACGCCATCAAAAACCTGAATCCCGATCTGATCATCGGGAATAAAGAAGAAAATTATAAGGAGGGTATTGAGGATCTCCGAAAAAATTATTCCGTCTGGATGAGTGATATTCAGAACCTGGATGATGCTACGCAGATGATTCATTCGCTGGCTGCTATTGCAGATAAGTCTTCCGCAGGTGAAAATATCATCAGCATCATCCAGGAAAGGTTTGTCCGGATAAAAGTCCGACCTCCCCAGACGGTGTTGTACCTCATCTGGCGAAAGCCGTGGATGGCAGCGGGAACCGGAACGTTTATAAACGATATGCTTTGCCGGTTAAATCTCAGAAATGTAATCTCTGCCGGTCGTTACCCGGAACTTTCGGATGAACAGATCAGTAGCCTGAAACCCGATCTGATTTTCCTTTCATCTGAACCTTACCCCTTCAAAGCAGATCACAAAACGGAGCTTAGGCAGATCAGCCCGGAATCCAACATTACCTTAGTAGACGGTGAAATGTTTTCCTGGTATGGAAGCCGGTTAATGCATGCACCGGCTTACTTCAACAGTCTTCAGTTTACTTAATGTCAAAGCCAAAAGACTTAAGATCATTCCAATAGTTTGGATAGGATTTCCGCACCACATCGCGGTTTTCTATCTCTACATTCATCAATGTTGCCAGCGGAGCAAAGGCCATGGCCATACGGTGATCTTTATAGGTAGCAAACGATGCGGATGATGGTAACTGACTGGACGGCTTAACAGTCCAGTGGGCATTATCGATCTCAATAAGATCACCACCGATTTTGCGTAATTCATTCTGAAGCGCTGCAATACGGTCAGTCTCTTTTATCCGCAGGCTTTCCAATCCGGTGAAGCTTCCCTTTATACCCTTAGCCACACACACTACGGCTACAGTCTGCGCCAGATCGGGGCAGTGGGTAAAGTCCCAGATAATTTCATTCTGATGATCCTTCTTCGTCAATTTCAGAAGGTTGTCTTCCATGGCAGCGTTTACACCCAGTTTATCCATGATTTTTACGATCACACTATCGCCCTGAAGAGATTGCAGGGATAATTTGGGAAGTAGAATTTCAGCTTTATCTGCAAGAGCCGCAAACGCAAACCAGTAACTAGCTCCTGACCAATCTGATTCTACGGTAAACGAAGCCGCTTTATATTTCTGTGGTGTGATAATAACCCTGTCAGCCAGGAGTTGAGAACTTACACCAAAGTGCTTCATGATGGCTGCGGTCATCTCAATATAAGGCCGGCTGCCAACCTTACCCACAAACTCTAATGTCAATCCGGAAGGTAATGTAGGGGCAACCATCATCAATGCTGAGATAAACTGACTGCTGATATCTCCGCGGATCTGAATGCTCGATGACTTCTGAGCAGTAAACCCCTTTGTTTCAATCGGAGGATATCCATCCTTCTCCAGATAGCTGATCTCTGCCCCGATTTTCCGAAGGGCATCTACCAGTATCCCTATGGGTCTTTCTTTCATCCGGCTCGTACCCGTCAACACTTTATTTTTGCCGCTCACAGCAAAGAAAGCTGTAAGAAATCGCATGGTGGTTCCGGCATCCTCAACATCAATAACTTTATCATTGGAATTCACCAGTCGCAGCATCAATTGCGTATCATTTGCATCGGAAAGGTTATGAAGCTCGGATGTTCCACCCGCCAGTGCTTTGATGATAAGAGCGCGGTTGTTAATACTTTTTGATGCAGGCAATAGTGATGCTGTGCCCTGCAAAACATTCGTTCGTGTGATGTGAAGATTGGTGCTCACGAGTTGTAAATTTTTCAGTCGGCCAAATTACAGTTTGTCAGAGATTTTTTTTCATGCGCTGAAACAATTACAGATGAAATCAAGTTAATTTGTAATATGAGTACAACCCGTAAAATAGCGTTAGGTATTGGCCTTGCTTCAGGCGCATTGATCGCAGCCTGGTTGTTGACTGGAGACAGAAAACAAAAGACAAAAGAGTTCATTACGAAGAAAGCTGGAGACCTGAAGAAAGTTTTAAAAACAGAGAAAGGTCCCTTCGATGATTCAGACGTGCATTACGTCTAAAGTGACTGGTAAAATGACAGAGCCCTTTTTACCTCATCCTGGCTAATTTCACAATCCCACTGAGCTTCCCCGATTCCCTTCAGGAGAACGCATAGAATCTTATTCCCTTTATTTTTCTTGTCCTGGACCGTTAGCTTAGCCGATTCTTCAATAGAATTATTATCCAGATTTACTTTACCGAATACCTTCAGGATGTAGTTGCAAATCGACCTGAAGTCGTCTTCTGAAATCATCATTCTTTCCCACGCCAGAAAACACTCCGCAATCAGACCTATAGCGATAGCTTCACCGTGAAGAATCCGCTGGCCCTTGCCCAACAAATGGCTTTCCACCGCATGGCCGATGGTATGGCCTGCATTCAATATTTTCCGTAATCCCTTTTCCTTAGGGTCTTCTGTTGTTACCCTTGCTTTGAATTCAACGGAATGTCGCAGCAGTTCATCCCAGCTTTGGTTTTCAAGAGAGCGCTGGCTGATTACTTTCCACAATGCGTTATCAGAGATCAGTGTATGTTTGATAACCTCCGCGAACCCTGACCGCAATTCATCCTTTGGTAAGGTCTTTAAAAAGCCGGCATAAAGCATCGTAAGTGCGGGCTGTTGAAAAACTCCGATGTGATTTTTAAACGTATTGAAATCAATTCCCAGTTTGCCTCCGATACTCGCATCAACCTGGGCCAATAACGTTGTGGGAATTAAGATAAAATCAATTCCGCGCTTATATGTAGCGGCACAGAATCCACCCATATCTCCCAGTACGCCTCCACCTAACACAACCAGGCATGCATGACGATCAAGCGCCCGCACCGTCATGGCCTGCCATATGGAAACGCAGGTCTCCAACGTTTTATGCTCCTCCCCGCTTTTGATCGTAATCAGAAAATGATTGGGCAATTGATCCTTAACCAGGGGATAACAATGCACCAGTGTATGCTCATCTACCAAAACAGCCAGGTTGCTGTAATTTTTTGTGGTGATAAAAGCCAATAAATCTTCGGAAGGATTGGTAGAAAACAGAATGTTATCCGGCAGCATCAGGTATTTCAAATTCTTTCGCGCGAAAGTTATTAAAAACCTTTTAACACAGCGGGGATTACTTTAGCTAACAATTGTAAGCATTATATTTGCCGCGACTATGAATAACTCACCTAAGATCTCTTTTGAAGACACCTCCGTTGCTTTTTCGTACAAATCCGATGCGGCTTTAAAAAAGGCTCATTTCATTTTCTCCCTGGTAAACCATCCCTGGATTTCCTCACTGGCTACTTCTTCTGTAAAGCTGGCGTTAAAACTGGGGCTACCGGTTGAGGGTATTATAAAGCGGACTGTGTTCGACCATTTCTGCGGTGGCATCAGCATCGATAACTGTGACGATGAGATCAGCACCCTTACGCAGTACCATGTAGGTACTATTCTTGATTATTCAGTGGAGGGTGAAAAATCTGAAACAGGCTTTGATCAGGTGGTGGATGAAACACTCCGCACCATTGATAAGGCCAGCAAGGCTCCACACAGTATTCCTTTTTCTGTTTTTAAAGTAACCGGTCTTGCATCCGCTGAACTACTGGAGAAGGTGCAGCAGAAAGAAACGCTTACTGAAGAAGAACAAAAAGCATTTGAACGGGTACGCAAACGCGTTGATACGATCTGTCAGTGGGCACACAGCAAAGACGTTCGCGTACTCATCGATGCAGAAGAAACCTGGATCCAAGATCCGATCGATGATCTGGCGAATGTCATGATGGCCCGATACAATCAGAAAAAAACTATCGTATTCAATACCTATCAGTTGTACCGCACCGCCTCGCTCGGAAATTTTCGCAACGCATATCAGCATGCACTAACCCATAATTATTTTCTGGGAGGCAAACTGGTAAGAGGTGCTTACATGGAAAAAGAACGGGAACGAGCGCAGTTAAAAGGATATCCTAGCCCTATCCATCCGGATAAAGAATCTACAGACAAGGCCTTTAATGACGCCCTGACCTTTAGTCTGGAAAACAAAGACCGTATTTCCATCATGTGTGGTTCTCATAATGAATACAGCAACTACTACCTCACAGTGCTGATGGAAAAACATGGTCTTTCCAATAACGATGAACGGATCTGGTTTGCCCAGCTTTATGGCATGAGTGATAACATTTCGTTCAACCTGGCTAAAGCTGGCTATAAGGTAGCCAAGTATGTACCCTATGGTCCGGTAAAGGCGGTGATGCCGTATTTATTAAGGAGAGCTGCAGAAAACACTTCCGTTGCCGGGCAAAGCAGCCGGGAACTCATCCTGATCCGGAAAGAACTCAAGCGCAGACGGGAAAACAATTAGCAGCTTCCGCTTGAGGTGTTATTATCATAATTCTATTTCTCCCTATTTCGCTTATTTTTGCCCAAAATTTGATTTATGCAATTGAGCGAACAGGAAATTATCCGCAGGCAAAAATTGGAAGAACTCCAGAAGCTTGGTATTAACCCATTCCCGGCCGAGCTTTTTGATGTCAATGCATCCGCCAGCGAAATCCTGCAAAACTACGAACGTCAAAAAAGCGACTACCGTCAAATATCCATTGCCGGAAGAATCATGGGCGTTCGCGTTATGGGAAATGCTTCTTTTGCTGAGTTACAGGATGAAACCGGGCGGATCCAGATCTACATCCGGAGAGATGATATCTGTCCCGGAGAAGACAAGACCCTCTATAATACGGTCTTCAAGAAACTGATCGACATCGGTGACATTATTGGTGTCAAGGGATATGGATTCACAACCCAAACAGGAGAAATCTCTGTTCACGTTACTGCACTTACCATTCTTACCAAATCACTTCGGCCTTTACCAATCGTTAAAGAAACCGTTGACGAAGCCGGAGCTGTTCAAAAACATGATGCGTTTACCGATCATGAGCAGCGTTACCGGATGCGCTATGTTGACCTGATCGTAAATCCGGAAGTTCGTAACACATTTATCAAGCGCACAAAGCTTATCAACTCCATGCGCGAGTACCTCAATGAAAAAGCTTACCTGGAAGTAGAGACACCTATTCTCCAGCCATTATATGGTGGTGCTGCTGCACGTCCTTTTAAGACGCATCATAACACCCTCGACATGACACTCTATCTGCGTATCGCGAATGAGCTTTACCTCAAGCGCCTCATCGTAGGGGGATTCAATGGGGTGTACGAGTTCTCTAAAGATTTTCGCAATGAAGGCATGTCCCGCTTTCACAATCCGGAATTCACTCAGATTGAACTGTACGTAGCCTACAAAGATTATTACTGGATGATGGACCTCGTGGAAGAGATGATTGAAAAAGTTGCCATCGACCTGCACGGAACCACACAGATAAAAGTCGGAGAGAATCTCATTGACTTCAAACGGCCGTGGACACGCTACACTATGTTTGAGGCCATCAAACACTTCACCGGCATTGACATCACCGACATGGATGAGCAACAACTCCGCGATACCTGCAAAAAACTTCAGGTGCCGATGGATGAAACCATGGGCAAAGGAAAACTCATTGATCAGATCTTCGGTGAAAAATGTGAACCGAACCTGATCCAACCTACATTCATCACGGATTATCCAGTGGAAATGTCTCCCCTGGCCAAGAAGCACAGAAGCAAACCCGGACTAGTAGAACGGTTTGAAGCCATTTGTAACCGAAAGGAAATTGCCAATTCATTTTCAGAATTGAATGACCCTATTGATCAGCGTCAACGGTTCGAAGAACAACTCGAGTTGGGAAAACGCGGTGATGAAGAAGCCATGACACTGGATGAAGATTTCCTCCGTGCACTTGAATTTGGCATGCCTCCTACTGCGGGATTGGGAATCGGTATCGACAGGCTTTCCATGATCATGACCAATTCAGCATCCATTCAGGATGTGCTCTTCTTCCCTCAGATGAAACCTGAGAAGGCTGCTGTTTCAGGAGAAAAAGAATTTGAAGATGCCGGGATCCGGAAAGAGCTAATACCTATTCTGCTAAAACTGAACTTACAATCCATGGAGCAGTTGAAACAGAGTAAAGCCTCCAAGCTGTTTAATGACGTATGTGGGATGCGCAAAAAACTGAAACTGGAAATCACTAACCCTACGCTGGAAGAAGTTGAGGGCTGGCTGAAGTAGGTCTTACAAATTGTCGTAGAAAGGTTTTCTCCGTTCCATCTTCAGATCCTGAAGGATGGAAGACTTCACATTGATGGCAAAGTTAAACTGCTGGAATCTTCCGAAGGGTGTCCAGTTAAAACGCATCACCCAGCAATGCAGATCACGGGACATACCCAGGTTGGTCATCGTGAATTCCTTAGCCTGAAAGTCATAACCGGTGCCATAGGTAAATTTCCATTTTTCAGACAGCGAGAAATCACCGTTGGCAGCAATGGTCTGCACGATCTTGGGTTTGGCATTTAAAGCATGTGAGTAGCTGGCATTGTAGCTCAGGTTCAAACTCCAGGGAATTTCAAAATCGACATAGGCATCCGGATTGGCCAACAGAAATTCCTTTTCCTGCTGAGGCAGATCCGACTTGGCAATTTTATCGCGGCTGGTAGTCTGTTTGCTTTGGGCCTTCGGATTCAGGTTTGTACTGAGGGCAAGTGTAGCTGATGTTATACGACCAAGCCTTCCGTTCTTCCAGGCCAGTTCATCGAATCTGAATTCTGTCTTTTCATTTTCTTCTTCCGAATACAGATAGCCATATACATAGGGATCCAGAACGGCCGACATGTTAATGTTGATCTTGTTGTCCATAACATTGGTATTGGCGGAAATATTCACCGGAGACAGTTTATATTCATCCGCCAGCAGATTATAGCTCGAACTGAATGAAAGGTTATTCAGCAGCATCACCTTCCGTGCTACCGAATCTTCTTCGCCCTGCACTTTCATCTCCAGGTTGTTCCCTAACGAAAAGCCAATCGATCCGCTTTCATTCTGGGATGAACCGCCATATAAAAATCCTTCATGCCTAGACTTATACACCTTCATAGTCCGGGTACTGTCTTGCGGATCAGGAACCTCAAACTCATTGAAGTAATTTCTATTTTGTGAAAAGTCGGGGGTATAGCCGAAAGATACCGATGGATTAACAATGTGCCGGATGGCCTTCACCTTGCTGGTGTTTTTCTTAAAGAAGTACGTACCATAAATCCGGGTATTGAAACTCGCGCTGAATGAGTAGTTAGCAATGCGGTTAAACCCTTTAATTGTATCCGTTTTCACCAGCGTGGAATCGTCTCCTGATTTCTTCCAGCCCCAATCCAGTTTTTCGGTATACCATTTTTCTTCATAGCTCACCGATGGCGACACCGTCAGGTATCGCAGCGCCTTAAATGAAAAGGACATAGGCAGGGAATGCCGCATTCCTTTCCGGCCGTTTTCAATGAATGTTCCCAGGTTTGAAAAGGTGAAGGGAGCAATACTATCCGTTTGAGCTGATGACGATACTCTGCCCAGGTTATTGGTTACCCGGTTGGATGTCACCATGGAATACGATAGTGAAAAATTATCGAGCGGTCCGGTCGTACCTGTTTTCCGTTGGAATGGATAAATGTTTGTCATGTTCACGCTTAACGTTGGCAAATCCAGATCTACTGCCCGGGTTTGCAAATCCTGATTGTGGCGGATGTTCATGGCCATCGTAAATGGTGTTCCGATAAATCGCCTGCTGTACGACACGTTGGAACTTAACTTGGTAGATATGTTACTCAGGCTTGAGCTGTACTGATCGTTAGGTGTTCCGTATGACAGGTAGTTGTTCTGATTGAATGTAGCTG
Organism: Ohtaekwangia sp.; assembly: GCA_036503775.1. Classification (GTDB taxonomy): domain Bacteria; phylum Bacteroidota; class Bacteroidia; order Cytophagales; family Cyclobacteriaceae; genus Ohtaekwangia. The sequence continues at coordinate 1,389 of DASXWH010000074.1, read as the reverse complement.
TAGCCGCATTCACCGAGGCTGCGAACCTTCCTGGTCCCTTTGATTGTGGCGAGTGGCTCCAGGTAAGCCTGAAATCTTTTGTCGTGCTGTTGGTCTCTATCTTATCATCACCATCCGGGTTTTTAGAGTAAGCGAAATTCAATGTTCCGCTATACCTGTATCGTTTCAGATAATTGGAGTTTGCATAAACAGCGTGACCACCTTTTGAATAAATATCCCCGGTCACGGAAAGCTTCATGTATTCGCTGATGTCAAAGAAGTACCCTCCTCCTCTCAGGTTAAAGCCGCGTCTTTTTTCTTCACCATAGGATGGGAAAATTATTCCGGAAGAACTTTTCTGCTGAGCCGGAAACATTCCAAACAGAAATCCCAGTGGAAGCGGAATGTCATTGAATTGCATGTAAAAAGGTCCTGACACAATTTTATCGTCTGGTATGGCCTTGGTCTTGGTTGACCGGATCAGAAAGTGAGGATGCTCCAGGTTACAGGTAGTATAACTGTTGCGTACACTCAGCACTTCATTCTTTTCGTTCTTAAAAGCAGCATCCGCATGAATGTATCCTTCACCATATTGGGTTACAATTTCTGTGATCCGCGCCCGCCTGGTTTTAAAATTGTAGACAATGTCTTTGGTTTCATACAATTCAGCCCCGTTCTTAAAAATTGGGTACCCTACCCGCTGGCCTAATGAATCGCGGATACCATGGGCGGTAAGGGTGTTATTGCCATAGTCAATGAGAATTTCTTCTGCTTCAAGCTCAATCTCACCGTAAACAATTTTAGCATTTCCGTAAAGCCAGATTTTCCGGTTATCCATGGTGGCCCGGATAGAATCTCTGGCTGAATAGTTGATAGTAGTTTCAATGTCGCCTTTGGGTGGGCGTACCTTGACCGAGTCGGTTTTAAGTGAGTCGGCCTGAAGTGAATCAACAGCGAGTGGAGGTATGGTATCGCTCTGTGAAATATTTACACCGGCAGAGTCAGCCCGGCCAAGATTTTGAACAGGAGCTTTTATACGCTGTTCAGGCCGCTGAGCGTACGTTATACAAGTACTACCGAATATGAAAAATAAGATTAACAGATATCGCACAGGCCCTGAGATCGAAATCAGTACTTTAGCTTTTAGTGAAAAATTCACAATTTTGCATAAAGTTATCGCAAATACGCTGAACATGGTAAGGTCTGTGAGGATTATTGGATTAACACAGGCAGGTTTAGCAATAACCTTGCTAAACCTGAACACATTAATCAATCAGGTATGAAAAGAAGAGATTTTTTTTTGAAGTCGTCAGCACTTGTTGCATTGCCATTGTTTTCCTTCCCCAAGGATTTTAAACTTCGTACCGTAGTGATCGATGCGGGTCATGGCGGAAAAGATCCCGGTACGGT
>DASXWH010000073.1:0-1758 GCA_036503775.1 Ohtaekwangia sp. | reverse complement strand
TGTCTACGTTAACCGAATCCTGGTGATCGTGTGAAAATGCCTGCAGGCTTATACTCAGGAATAACAAGATGGAGGGCAGGAATATTTTCATAGTGGTATTGGTTACTGGTCATTAAGGCCTATTTAGTAAGCAATAACTGTTCCCGAAGAGAGGCCGTGTAGATTGGGTGATGATTACCTCCCTAAAAAATCCATTTCAAATGCGCTAGTGGATGTTTTATTTATCTGCCGTTACACGCTTTTCCTGATCTCCGATCGTGTGATTGATCCTGCGACCATCAATAACATATCCATAAACCACCTCTTCAATCGCGACACCGTCAATTTCATATCGCAAGAGTATACTCTTTTCAGTACAGGCGGTGGTGATGGGAATCCATTCTATTTCAACTTCTCCCGGTAACAAATTCTGAACAACGCTTTCATCACAGCCCACTACCCGGACATTTGTCAATGTCTTGCCCGTGTCATTTTTAAATCTCACGATCACGCTGTCCGCCAATACAAAAACGAAATAAGCATAGAGAAATACCACGGGAATGTTTACCGACACAACCCCACAGGTGCTAAAGATCCTTTTCCTGTTCGCTTTGTCACGGAGTGCTTTTTGTATCAACCGGCTGAACTGAATGAGATTGGCTATTCCCAGAACCAGGATCAGGGGCAAACTGACGAGGGCGAAGAAATACCAGTTCGTAAAGAAGAACAACATCAAAAGGCTGGTCCCGAAAAGGAAGGATGCTAAGCTTACTTTCAAACTCTTTTTTATCAGGTGGTCTGTTTCCATGATTTTATAGCATAGCCCAATGTTAACGAATGAAGGACAAAATAACGTTATAGCGGTGAACCAAATTATAACGTATTATTGGTTTCTTACTGACGGCTCGGGTTGGGGGAAACGCAGCCTAGCCTATGCAGTGATCATTCGTGTTTTATCACAAGTCATCACGATGGACACACATAAGCATCCGGCTGAAGCTGCAGCACACCACCAACCTACCAGCAACCGTGGACAAACAGTGGACAAATCCCTTGCGCTGCAGCCGGAGACAACCTCTTGCCTGGGTATCCACCCGATCATTCGAAGATCATCTCTTGAAAATTCAGCAACCGCCTTCGGTCGGGTTTTGCGAAATTCGTATTTGCGTTTCGGATCAGCTTGATTTGTCTGTAATTCCAGTAGAACAGACGTACACTATGCCTGCCGGCACGTATATCTTCGAAAAAAAAGACTATGGCAGAAGTACTATCACAATTTCCACTTCGTGGAACGGCAGGCAACTGCGTATACCGCAGCTGGGGAGGAAAAACATTTATGTATGCACGGCCCCGCAAACCAACAAAACAAAGCGCGGCACAGGCCGGTAACCGTCATAAGTTCCGTGCGGCAGCCGCGATGGCAAAGCACAGGCTGAACGATCCCGAAGTACTGCAGCACTACCGGCAGGAAGCAGCACGGCTGAAGATGCCAAATGCGTATACCGTATTGCTGCGCGAGCTTATGAAGCAGGGATAAGGTTGGGACATTAGGGATTAGGGCATGGGGCTTGGCTGTAAGCTCCCCCGAAAATTGGGCCATTCAAAAGTTTCCTTTTCAGTCTATAAGCAAAAATAGGTGACTGCTCCATGGATATCAAGACCAAGGCAAGCGGTTGATTGTTTGTTTTATTTTTTAAGGAATCAACCGGTCTTGACATCCATTCCACATTCACCTTGTCGCGCTGCTTATCGATTGAAAAGGAAGCCATGACTTCAATA
>DASXWH010000072.1:0-3525 GCA_036503775.1 Ohtaekwangia sp. | reverse complement strand
ATATTTTTTCATAAATACATTTTTTAAAAAGCTCATTGTGCTTTCTGGTTAATCAACAAGTACCAAGTAACATCCATCAACGGTCAGTGCGGTTGTTAAATCAGCACTGTCAACCAGTATACCAGCGTACTCCTGGAAGTGCGTTTCTCCGGTGTCATACGTAACATCATACCGTATATCGGCCGTATTGTCACCATTGTTCGTAACCGTGATCTCTATATAAGAGCCACTTATGTTTGCAGCGAATGCGCCCCAATTCCAGTCAGAGGAATTGACACGTGTGGGATTGCCATCATAACCGCTGCCCCATCCAAAGTTGTCCATTCGTACTACAGCAAATTCAGCAAGGTTAGCCCTACGTAGAATCGTAACGGGGCTGTTCCAGTTATTCGCACCCGTGGAGTAGGTATACAGTTTGAATGTCTTACTCGTACCTGATGCAACTGTAAAATTAGCGCTGTGGGCTCCCCAGAATCCGGTCGTCAGATCAGTGGCACCTACCTGACTTGCACCCTTTACCAGTGTAACCGGGCAAGTGGTAGTTACTGTGCCTGTTGAACCAACGTAACTAATGAGAGCAGATTGAGAACCCGTGACGGCTGGTATCTTACCAAACTGAAGATTCTCGTTTGGCATAATTCCGGTTGATCCATCGGAATAGGTCGCTGTTACAACCAGACCTCGGGTGTTGAAAATAATAGGGTCGCTGTTGAAATAATGGTATGTGGTTATCACTGGTAAAGTAGTAACCTCCAGACCTGTCACAGCATTAGTTACCTCCAGGTTGTAGAACGTTGATACAGGCGGACCGAATTTGCCTTGTTTGGTCTTGCTATATGCTACCACTACGGTCTTTTCTCCGAGCGTAGTAACATCAGGAACATTAAAAGATAAATCGACAGAATCAACTTCCTCAGAAGAGCCGTCAGCATAAGTAACCGTAGCGGTACCATTACCCCAGACGTTTTCGTTGTTTAATTCAACAAATTCAGGAGTTCCTTCAACAGCGATTGAAACAGCATTAACATCTTCTACTGCTGTGATCTGAGAAGGAAGCAGATATGCCCGCTGCATTACGTAATGACTGCCATCACAAACTAAGAAAGCATTGATCTCCTCCACTGACTCAATGGGCTGGTAATAGGATAAAATTATTTCTTCTCCATTTGTACCAACCGATGTGGCTTCCAGGAAAATATAACCTGTAGTAGAGTGGTCAATTTCCAGCTTAACTGAAGCACCCTCCATCGTGGCAAGGAAGTCAGCCTTCTCTGCAGGAGAGGTGTTCAGATCTACAGGATCTACGGGAAGGTTATGGGTGATCAGATTCGGATCAAAATTACTATTGTGTGCAGACCAGCCTTCAGCATCAGAACGAAAAGCAAAATATTCTGCGTAACCATCAGCACCACGTTCACCATTGGAAGTAACCACTACCCAGTTGTTCCAGTCGTTAGCACCGTTTCCGTAATTAATAAATTCCAGGACCAATCGCTTGTTTATAGGAACAGCGAAGTAATCGGACCATACAGTCCAGAAAGGATCAGTGTTAGCTTCAGATCCGACAACCTCCGTAGCGATATCGATGAACGTAGTGTCATTGCCTGCTCTCGCAGCTGCAATGGAGTCAATCCGGTGCTGCAAGTCGGAAGGTGAATCAACTGAATAAAGATCCATCTCCTCGCAACCCACTAAGCCAAATGTTGCGAAAACTGCTGCGCACAAGGCGCACCATATCAGTTTAGTTATTTTCATAAATTAAAATTGATTGGGTTCACTCTATATTATTATAGGCATGTAAAATGTCTTTCATCCGCAGCAGTAGTAATACGACTCGAGGTAGACTTTAACACCCCGGTCTCCGCCAGGAGTTGGCCGTTTTCATCTTTTACTGTATCCGATGCTACCCGCTCCTGGGTGTGTACCGGAAAACTGGCAAACTGGAACAAGCGTATTCCGTCAAGCCATGGAGGGAATCCTACTGATTTTCTTGGAATCAGCATGTGAGTAAATACTTCTTTCATATAGGTTAATTTTTGGGTGGTGTGGCTTTCGCCCTCTTAATAATTGTTAAAAATACACTTTATTACATAAATGTATCATTCACACTTATCCTTTCAAACGATTTAACAGGTTTTTTTTTCGATTGCGGAGGTCAACCCCATTTGGCGCTTGATTTTGAAATTCTGAAATACCTTGTAAGAGTTATGATAAATGGATTTGCAGGAACGCAAATGCATCTTAGGTGAGTTAGGCTGAAATCTTACTAAAAACGCACGAACCAGAAATTCAATTTGCTCTATGGTTCGAATAGGAATGGCTGCTAAATCTCGAACCAGTTAATAGAAGATTTGAAATTGCTATACGAGTCGTTTATACATTACCGCTTGTCCAGAGCCAGTTTTTAGATACTTTTCAAAATCGTAGGCCTTCTGCTTTTCAGAAAAGACTATATGTGTTACAAGCGCTACCGGCAATCTGCCTTGTGTTGCCGGAACTTGGCTGCGTGATGTCTTTTTATCCGGTCTTGTAAATCAGAAGTACATCCGGTATAGAATTTTCCGTCTGCACATTTAAGAATGTAAACAATCCACATATCAAACAACGGTTTTGATTATAATAAACGACTGAAGCAATTTCCAGTGGAGTTGGGCCGTGCCCGACAAAGCCCGCAAGCACTCATGCTAAGTACTACATAAAGCCTATGAAAAGCGAAGCCCGCCTACGCAGGAAACCTGCTTCTGCGGGTGCAGTCGGGATGACTGGATTCGAACCAGCGACCTCTACGTCCCGAACGTAGCGCACTACCGGGCTGTGCTACATCCCGAATATTTCAAAAATACATAACGGGTTATTGGCTTCAAAACCAGCCATTCAACAGTACTGCTTATAATTAATATAGTGTGATACTTTGGGGATAGCTTTTAAAGCCGGAACTGAGAGTTACTATTCCTGTGAGGAGTCATACCGTGGATTTACCTTCGAGTACACCTTGCTGGCAAAACCAGGACAGATAATAACAAGCTCGCCTTGTTTGTTAATGAACATTTCACCGGCTTGATAATTCGTGTGACAGGATCCCATCGTAACCACCAGGAAATTACACGTCCATAGATTATCCTTCACCTTACGGATGTCTTTATATATCTGCAGAGCTGATACATCACATGGAAATTTTTCGTCTCCTTCCTGAAGGATTAGGGCTTTCTCATTGTCGATCTTGACCATCAGGTTATCATTCTTTCGGATCCAGGTACCCTCAACGGATTTGACACGGTAAACGGAGTCAAAACTCATGAGCACGGAAAAAATACCGAATGCAAAGACGAGGTATAGGTAATTGATCTTCATAAAAGACAGTTTAGGTTCAGCTTATTCAGGAGGGTCAGATCTTTATAAGGAATATGACCAGGAGGTAAACGGATTCGTAAACGTGTTATTATTTATTAAGAGACCGTTTTGAGGCATCGTTTGGTACTTTAAAAAAAAAATTGATAGTCTTGTCCAAATCCGCCACCCTCAATC
>DASXWH010000071.1:0-1920 GCA_036503775.1 Ohtaekwangia sp. | reverse complement strand
GAGTTGTTTGCTGATGATCTCATCCTTAAGTTGCATCGTTCGTTCCTGTGCGGCCAGTTGTGTTTTGTATTCTTTTTCACGGTCTTCAGCATGAAGGTGCATCAGGTTATTCGTTTTGGTTTCATTGTAAATACTGTCATTTAGTTGAATGTACTTTGCCTGGTAGAATGGTAACTTTCTGATCTCGTCCCTGGCTCTGAATAATGCAATGAGTTCTTTATAGACCTTCATTTCTTCCAAGTCAAAATGATTCTGTGTGGTCAATGTATTACCTTCCATCAGGAATTGTTCAGCTGATGTTAGATCGCCTCGTTTCAGATAGATCTTGGCCAGATAGATTATGGCATCGAACAGAAAACGATGGTGATTTATTTTTTTTGCGAATGCATAAGCACGTAGGAATTCCTTTTCGGCTTTTTGAAGGCTATCCGAATGGTAGAAAATAACAGCGGAACCTGATAGGGCGAGTGCAAATTCATTATCCGAACATTTTGAAGGGCATTTTTCAAGTATGGGCTGGATAATACTACGCGCCTTCTTTAAGCTATCCAAAGCCATATAACACAAACTTATATTAATAGGAAGACTGAGGGTGTCTGCATATGATTTGTTGTTAATTGATTTGCTTAACTTGAGCGATCTTTTGTAATATACCAAAGCTAATTCAGGGTTCTGGAATTTATAGTATGTTAGTCCAATGTTGTTTAGTACAGCGAAAAGCCCATTTAGATCATCACTTTCTTCGAATGCAGAACGTGCGTTTTGTAGGTAAGATATAGCCATGTCATATTGAGAGAGGTATATGTAGTTCATAGCTAATCCGTTGAGAATATCACCATGATCAACGCTGTTAAAGTAATTTCGATGGGCTATTTTCTCAATATAGTTTCCAAGAATAATAGCGGAATCATATTTTTCAAATCTCCTCAGAATTGCTGTCACTGTTTTTGCGACTTTAATCATTCTCGCACTATCGCCAATGTCGGTTGCCAACCTTAAGCCTTCTTTAGCGAAGTCAAAGGAAGTCTGTTTATCTATGCCAAACATATTAATGGCCAATTCGCGGCAAAGATCAACTCTGTCAGCTCCTTGGGTTTTCGGAAGCAAGGCTTTGAGCGAATCTATTTTTGCATTTTGCGCAAACGTGTATGATGCACAAAGAACAATCAGTATGGATAACAGGTAACGAATCATGATCATTGTTCAAGCCAGAGATTCTCCAGCGACCTGGATACATTCCGGGTAATACCATCAATTTCCGTGAAATACTTGTTACTATCTGCGTCTGGTGTTCCGCTGATCTCTGTGGAACACAATTCGTGCATGGATTTTACTGAAATGCTGAGTGTGCTTTTTAATTGTATAAGCGTTGTACCTTGCTCTGCGATGGCGTTTAACAGATCCAGTCGGTTACGTTCCAGTTCAGCAGTTCGGTCCTTTACTTTTTTGAGCAGCAATGCATTGGTCCGTTTTCGATCGTTGAATATGCCGATCAGCATATAGATCAGAATGGACAGAAATATACATACCACGCCAATCAGTATGTTTATGATACGTTGTTTGTTAATGCTTTCATCCTTCAGCTGCATCGTTCGTTCCTGCGCAGCCAATTGTGTTTTGTGTTCCTTTTCAAGCCCTTCGGCATGAAGGCGCATCAGGTTGTTTGTCTGCACCTCATTGTAAACACTGTCCTTCAGATGAATATACTTCGTTTGATAGAATAATGACTTTCTGGTTTCCCCCTTACGTTTGTACAGCTTGCTGAGCTCTTTATAGATCCCCATTTCTTCAAGACGTAATTGATTTTGAGTAGTTAACGCATTACCCTCCATTAAAAACCGTTCAGCGGACCTCAGATCACCCCGTTTCGAATAGGTGCGTGATAACATGACTATATTGTCCAATAAAAAGCGGTGATCA
>DASXWH010000070.1:0-41936 GCA_036503775.1 Ohtaekwangia sp. | reverse complement strand
AGTCAGCGGGCAGCAGGAGAATCTTGAACATTTTCCAAATCAGAGCCTTCAGCCTCCGATGGAAATGAACTGCGTTGAAAAGCATTTCAAAGCGGAGGTCGAAAAGAAATTTCCGGACAGAAGAATTACTATCGGACGCGTGGCTAACCTGACACAACCAGTCAAAGGCAGAGGTGTATGCCAAAACCGGAATCTGTGCCATCGCGGTTGTCCGTATGGAGCTTATTTCAGTACGAATGCCAGCACGCTGCCAGCAGCTTTCAATACAGGCAACCTCACATTGCTATCAAATACCTTGGTGAATAGGGTTCTGTATGATGAGCAAAAAGGTTTAGCTACCGGAGTAGAAACAATCAATACTGAAACAAATGAAGTCGTTGAATACTATTCCCGGATTGTTTTCCTGAATGCTTCAACCTTAGGCACAACCTTTATTTTATTGAACTCCATATCCAACCGCTTTCCCAATGGATTGGGAAATGACAGCGACCAGGTAGGAAGAAACCTGATGGATCACCACAAAGGGGCAGGAGCCAGAGCACAGGTTGAGGGTTTCGATGATCAGTATTATTATGGTCGCAGACCTACAGGTATATATGTGCCACGATTCCGAAACCTGGCAGACAAACGAACAGATTACATCCGGGGCTTCGGATTGATGGGCGGAGCGGGAAGATCAGGCTGGAATGGGAAAATTCTCAGCGATGAAATTGGCGAACAATTAAAAAGTAGTGTACAACAACCGGGCGACTGGTCAATTTCTTTAGGCGGGTACGGAGAGTGTTTACCCTATGCTGAAAACCGGGTTACGCTGAATTCAAGCACAAAAGATAAATGGGGCCGCCCAACATTGGCTATTGATTGTGAATTCAAGGCAAATGAAATGTCCATGCAAAAAGACATGGCTGCTTCAGCAGCAGAAATGCTGGATGTTGCTGGATATAAAAATGTTCAGTCTTTTGTAAATACTTCGTTCCCCGGAAATGCAAATCATGAAATGGGAACAGCACGTATGGGAAGAGATCCAAAAACTTCTGTTCTCAATGCCTACAATCAAATGCATAGCGTGAAAAATGTTTTCATCACCGATGGTTCCTGTATGGCATCTACGGCCAGCGTAAACCCATCCCTCACCTATATGGCCTTAACCGCACGGGCCTGTGCCTTTTTAAAACAAGAACTTAAGAAGCTAAACCTGTAACATTTCACGAATAAAATTTCAGTCCATAGTCAGTGAGGGCAGTCCCTGCCGTTTTTTATTTGTGCAATCACCCTTTGACAGAACACTATTTTGAAGTCAGTTCAAACAATATGGAATGCTTATTTTTGATTAAGCAAACTCCATATCAATGTACTATTATAAGCTCGGCAATATTCCTCCTAAGCGTCATACTCAATTTCGTCAGCCTGACGGAAGTTTGTACAAAGAAGAACTGGTAAGCTCAGAAGGCTTTTCAGGAATCTATTCCAACCTGTATCACATCAATCCACCCACGCGGATCAAAGCTCTGAAAGAACCCGTAAAATTTGGTGCTAAAAAAGTTGACGACTATGCCCTCCGTCAAACCCATTTGAATACATCAAAAGTCCAGACCACTGGAGATGATTATCTGGATGCGCGAAAGGTATTGCTAATGAATTCAGACTGTTCCATTGCTATTTGTTCTCCTAAAAAAAGGAAGATGGATTATTTCTATAAAAATGCCGAAGGTGATGAGGTGCTTTATGTGCACGATGGCAAAGGTGCGCTGATCTCTCCGTTTGGCAAACTTGAAATCAAACAAGGGGATTATGTGGTGATCCCGCGTACAGTGATCTATAAGCTGGAATTTGAGGAAAGCCCTTTGCGTCTGCTCATCATTGAATCTGCTTCACCTGTTGAAACGGTGAAACGTTATCGTAATCAACTGGGGCAATTGCAAGAGCACTCGCCTTACTGTGAGCGCGACATTCGCCCGCCACATGAGCTCATCACAGACACCAGCAAAGGAGAATTTTTGATGAAGATCAAAAAGCAGGGGTTCCTGCATCAGTACATTTATGATTACAGTCCGCTGGATCTTGTTGGGTGGGATGGTTTTTTATGGCCATATGCTTTTTCAATTCATGACTTCGAGCCGATTACCGGACGCATTCATCAGCCACCACCCGTCCATCAGACATTTCAGGCGCGGAATTTTGTCATCTGTTCTTTTGTACCGCGATTGTTTGATTATCATCCGCTGGCAATACCTGCACCCTATAATCACAGCAACATCGATTCGGACGAAGTGCTTTATTATGCTGAAGGGAATTTTATGAGCCGCAGAGGTATTGAACGTGGATCGTTCACATTGCACCCGGGAGGATTACCCCATGGACCTCATCCCGGTACTGTGGAGAAAAGCATTGGGGCAAAAGAAACCCATGAGCTGGCTGTGATGATCGATACCTTTCATCCACTTCACCTGGCAACTGATGCATTGGAGTTTCTGGATAAAAACTATCCGATGAGCTGGACTGATAATTCAGGTGAGACCTTCCATGAAGTAAACACACCCTAGTTTATTCCGGCATTCTAAAAGTACATTTTTTAAAAAATAAAGTTCTGCATCCCGGATCGACATGCAAACGCTTAGTTTGTGTTATACCTATTAGCTTTCGGATAACATCCGATTCTGATTCAAATGCCCTTATTACAGCAGGTATGATTCCAGGAAACCATTTTATTATTCATCATTTACATTAAAAACAGGTCATCTCCGGATAAGACTTGTAAAATCAGTTTTCTCCAAATTCAGCTGAAATATTACCACCGTGTTGTATTAGGGTTAAATGAGCCGTTACGGGTTGAACATCAGGGGGTTGATTTACGTTATTTGTATAGTCAACAACCACTACATGTATGACAGTCATTAACCAAAAACACGAGATCCTCGAGTCGCTGAATTCGCTGGATCAGGGGCAAACCGAAAAAGTTCTGGATTATATCAAGGGACTTTTGTATGCACCTAAGTCTGGAGCTGAATACAGACGGTTTAAACAGGAAGCGCTGAAGGAGATCCGTCAGGCGCTTACCAGTAGCCGGAAACGCAAGACGTTTTAAATAGACGTTCAGCACCTGAAATCTTCTTCTCCATGCGGTGCAGTTTATGCACTGCCAGGAATCTTATCCTCTACTGATTCCGATCAATTACAGACTTTGCTCTGGGATTAACTGTACTTCACGTAATTCTCCCATTTTTCCAAAACCTCCGTTAGATCTGAAGGTAATTCTGAATCGAACTGAAGGAATTTTTTGCTTATCGGGTGAACGAATCCCAGTGTCTTGGCATGCAGTGCCTGTCGCGGAATTATTTTAAAGCAATTTTCAACGAACTGTTTATACTTCGAGAAGGTAGTACCTTTCATAACCTGATCACCACCGTACATGGCATCATTAAACAAAGGATGGCCCAGGTATTTCATATGGGCACGGATCTGATGTGTTCTTCCGGTTTCCAGTTTACATTCCACCAATGAAACATATCGGAAGTCTTTTAATACTTTGTAGTGTGTGATCGCATGTCTTCCCATTTCACCACCAGGGAAAGCAGTCGTCACACGCCTGTCTTTAAGGCTTCTACCCACATTGACCTGAATCGTGCCACTGGCAGGCTCAGGAATACCCCATACAAGAGCATTGTATGTGCGCTCAATAGAATGGTCAAAGAATTGCCTGGCAAGCGAGGTAAGTGTTAATTCATCTTTAGCGATGACCAAAAGACCTGAGGTATCCTTATCGATCCGGTGAACAAGTCCTGGCCGGCCTTCATTGCCCTTCATATGGGGAAGATTTTGAAAATGGTAAGCCAGTGCATTTACCAGTGTTCCATTCCAGTTTTGGTAAGCCGGATGAACAACCATGCTTGCTGGCTTATTGATAACCAGAAGGTGGTCGTCTTCATAAACAATATTTAACGGTATGTTTTCGGGAACAACTTCTGTATCACGGGGAGGTTCAGGAAATGAGACTGTGATTACATCATGGGGATGGACCTTATAGTTAGGCTTAACCGATTTTTCATTTACCTGTACGAAGCCCTCATGTATACCGGACTGAATTTTAGTACGGGTAACGTTAGGTAGCCGATCCATCAAAAACTTATCGATCCGGACCAGACTTTGTTTTCGATCAGCCACAATGCGGTGATGCTCAAATAATTCATCGTCTTCTGACTCCTGAAAATCTGCCATAACCACAAAAATACCCAAACAGGTGTATAAAACACGCTTTTTACGACATCCTTCCGGGCAGATATACTTACCCTCGGTGAGAACCTTGGAGATGGTTACGGTGTTTATCTATTGCAAATCTTATGGTACAGGCTGAAGACATACGCAAAACCATTTTGAAACTTGCTGATGAGCGGGGTCCTGAAAGAACGTTTGCCGTTTCTGATGTAGCCCGTGCAGTGGATGAAAACAATTGGGTAATGCTGATGGATCAGGTACGATTTGTAGCCGATGTATTAGTACGGGAAGGTAAGATCAATGCGACACCAACCGGAAAGATGCCGATCGATTCACTGCAGCTCCGAAAGCGAAAATAATGTACCCTCAGCCTTCAACGTTTGAAGGAAATCTCTTTTGGTATTCCTCCATTAATAATTATTTCATCCGGAAAAATCCGGTGGCCATGTGATGGTTGTCGCTTTTCAAACGGATGTTTTACACGTTCGTAAAAAAAAATCTGTTTTATATGCAGAAATTGTTTTCTTCGCGACCTGAGACCATTCCATGAAACACTTCCTATTTGTTTTACTACTCCTTACAGGAGTATCCTGTTCGAAAAAAAAATTTATCAACGAATCAGCACCTTTTACATCAGGAGAGGCCTTGATCGAATTAGACAATAAAAAGCTCAGCGAAATATCGGGCATAGCATCCAGCATTAATAACCCCGGATTCATCTGGGCACATAATGACAGTGGTAATGACGCTGAAGTATTCCTGATTGACACCAAGCTGAATATCAAACTCGTACTTGAGCTCAAAGGAATCGAAAATCGTGACTGGGAAGATATTGCTGTAGGCCCTGGTCCTGAATCCGGGAAAAACTATATCTATGTGGCTGAGATCGGTGACAATGAAGCACGGTATAACTATAAACATATTCTCCGGTTTGAAGAACCTGTTGCCGGCTCGGGAAAAAAAATAACAATCGATTCGTTTGATACGATTACCTTCCGCCTCCCTCAGCAACGGAAGGACACCGAGTGCCTCTTGCTTGATCCCGTCACCAAAGATCTTTATGTAATATCAAAGCGTGAGGAACCGGTATTCGTGTACCAAATCCCGTATCCTTATTCAACCGCAGATACCGTAACCGCTAAAGAGGTTACATCGCTTCCGTTCACCCAGATTGTGGGTGGTGATTTTTCAGCGGATGGAAAAGAGATTCTTCTCAAGAATTATCAAAACGTATTTTACTGGTCTAATCCTTCCGGTAAACCTGTTGCCGAGGTTCTGAAAGAAAAGCCTCAGCTATTACCATATGAAGAAGAACCACAAGGCGAAGCCATCACATGGGCCAGAGATGGATCTGGATTTTATACACTAAGTGAAATGAACCCTACCGAAAAAACCTATCTCTATTTTTACAAACGTAAATAGGTCAGATCTCTTTCTTTCTCCAGTGGCCTGAACGGATATACAAATAGGCCATGCTGAACATACATATCCAATAAACCCATTCCGATGCCCAGCCCCAGGTAATGGGAAGATTAAAATACTCCAGCACCAGGTAACAGTAGAAGCTGTAGATGAAAATGGTGATCAGCTCTATAGAGAGATTTATCACCGTATTCCCTGTCCCCGTCACGGCATTGAGCCATATCGTGGAGAACGACATCATCAACAAGGCAACAGAAACAACCCGGATAACAGAAACTCCTTCCCGAATAAAATCATCGCCCTGACCATAGAAGGATAAAAAAGTTTCCGGGGTAATATTCAATACAACAGCAATCATCAGCGAAATCGAAAAACTGATAGAAGCAATTCTTTTTATGAGCGAGATAACCTCATCCTTTCTTCCCTGGCCGATGATATTACTCACCATCGTATTGGTGGTGGAAGCAAACGCCCAGGAGAAAATTCCGAAGAGGCCAAAGATATTGCGCATGGTGTTAGAAATAGCCAGTGCGCGGGAACCATGGTGTTCGATCAGAATATAGAAGTACTCCCAACTTGCTATGCTTATAGCATACTGCATAATCAGGGGAGAGGATTGAATCAGGATCAGTTTAGTAACAGAAAAATCAAACCGGGTTTGTTCGAAGAATGCAAAAGAACGATGTAGACCCTTCCTATGGATCACCATATAAATTACCAGTAAGCCGGTGCCTTCAGCGATGATGGACGCGTATGCTGCCCCATTGAAACCAATTTCTGGAAATCCGAATTTCCCATATATAAAGGCGTAGTCCAGAAAAATATTGGTCAGCGCTTCACTTAATGTTCCCCATACCAGAAATCGTGTTTGATTGGTTCCAACCAACAAGGCATTCCGCATGACATACAGGTAAAGCAAAGGCAATCCCCAGATACGGATCAGAAGAAAGTCGATAACCTGCTCTGCGATCTGTGCATTATGAATAACCGCTCTTAGTATAGCAGGCGCTGCTATATACGTTATGATTATTCCAAGTGCTGCGATGGTAAGCGCGATCCAGATACCATGATAAAATAATCGTCCAATCTCTTTATGCAGATCTTGTCCGGCACGCCTGGCAATGAGCGCCTGCAGGCCGTTGTTTAACCCGTTTCCGATCACAGCAAAGATCAGGTAATAGACACCCGTTATTCCTGCGCTTGCCAATTCCTGTTCGCCTAACCCACTGAGAAAAATATTATTGGTGATAAAATTTATCTGAGGAACGAGCATAGCCAACGAAATGGGCAATGCCATTCCTAGTATCTGACTGTAGCCGGTTTGTAGTTTTAAATCCATGAACACCTGTACACGCGGCCCGCTTTACTTCGGTTTCCGACTGGTTGATTTCTTTTTTTTGCCCTTTGGCACCTTATCAATTCGTGGATCACCTTTCCGGATCAGTTCGCAGATCCGGAGGACAGATTCTTCGAAGTCATCAGAGTCGTAAGGTAAGTTTTGCCAGGCGGTTACGTTTTCGCCAAGTAATTCAACCGGTCGCATGGATGGGAAGTCACTTTTCAAGCTTGCCAGGTGTTCTGTTGACGTTCCTACCCAAACACCATTATCTCGCGGATGAGCCTCCTTATGCCTTAACATCAACAGCATTTTGTTCTCCAAATAAAGTGTGTGACAACCGAACATTGGTTTAATGTCCAAATTGACAGAATAGAGTTCGTCCAATACAAAACTGAACGGTATCGTTCTCGCTTTTTTCATTCACACTTACTGGCAGATGTAAGATTTTCAAAGCTATCTGAATTTTAGCGGATTACGGTGAAAAAGCACAGAGCTATTTTTGTCATAGAAAAAATAAGACCTAATGAAACCTAACTACGCTCTAGTATTGTTGGCGGCCCTGGTTTGTGCTGCGCCATCATTTGCCCAGGAACAGCAACCCGTTGAAGAAGATCTCTTCACGCTCTCACTTGAGGAACTCATGAATGTTCCGATCAATTCAGCGTCTAAAAAAGACGAGACGCTATTTGATGCCCCGCTCTCCAGTTACACCATTACGCGCTCTGACATTGACAAAGCTGGCTCAACCAGCATCATGGAAGCATTAAAACTTGCTCCGGGTGTTATTGTCAGAGAACAAGCTAATGGCATGTACGACATCCACATTCGTGGGATGGAGAACCTTACCCGAACGAACGGTACATTCTTAAAAACAAATTCCTATACACTGGTGATGATTGACAACCGCCCGGTTTTTAATCATGGGTTGGGTGGGACAAACTGGGAATCTCTTTCCATTGACATCAATGATGTAGAACGAATTGAGATTGTGCGTGGTCCGTCATCTCCTTTATTCGGTCCAAATGCCGTAACCGGTGTTATCAACATCATTACCAAACGACTGAATGAGTCGGAAGCTTTAGTAAATGCCAATGTTCAGGCAGGTACATTAGGTACTACTATTGTCAATGCCAGCGTTGGCAAAAAGTTTGGCAAGTTCAGTGCCATTGTTTCCGGAAATTTTCAGGATAGAAACAGAGTTGATAGCAAATACTACAGTGAAGGAACAGGTACTTATGAAGACCTGAGCGATATGATCGCAGATCCGGCTGAACGCGATCTTAAATATCCGGATCCATCACGTTCATTAAGTAAATGGGGTGTAAACGGGTACTTTGATTACAATGTGTCAGAACAAGTTTCGTTTGACCTGACACTGACGACACAGGCAGCTGAATTTCAAAAGATATGGATTTCCAATCCGCTTATGGATGGTAATACAGAAAATACATCAGCTAATCTAAACGCCAAGATTTATGGTCTGAACTTCCGCACCTCATATTTAACCGGACACAACCTGGACACCCGGTTAAATATTCCTTCACCCTGGGCTGAATATGACTTCAATGTTTATGATGCCGTTGCCGAGTATGATTTTAAAATCGGAGATAAATACAGTATTACTCCGGGCGCTAGTTATCAGACCGTAACATTTGACGACCGTGACTATGTTGATCCCGTGAACGATGGTACCATCGGTTTATTCAATGCTGAAAACACCATTACCACATTGGCCGGATATATTCGCGCAGATCTGAACTTCACTGAAAAACTTCGTGTGCTGGCCGGACTTCGCGTAGATAAGTTTTCAGATCCCGATGATGCTTACCTGGCGTACGAGTTTGCAACCACTTACAAGATCAATTCAAAAAATCTGGTTAGGGCTGCGATAACACGTTCGAACAGTGGCTCGTTTATTGGTTACAACTTTGTAGACATTGGTGGCGGACAAGTTGGGAATACCAATCTGGATTTGTTTACCCTGAATATGATTGAAATCGGGTATCGTTCACAGCTCAGTAATAAATTTCAACTGGACATCGATGTGTTCCGTCAAACCGGTGAAAACCTGACTGCTATTATTCAGACCGCAGGCCCTCAACAATTCAACAATATCCCAACGGAAGCTGAACAAATCGGTGCAACGGTTTCATTGAACTTTGTACCCAACGAAAAAATTCAGTTCAAACCATTCTTCACCTTCCAAAAAACGGAAACAGAAGATCTGCCATCACTTTATGTAGATCCGGCTATTGTTCCTCCCGGGATGGTAACCTTCGATGATAGTAAGCATGCATATACTCCTGCATCATACGGGGGTTTCTACTTTAACTATAAACCCACTTCGAAGCTCAACATTAACCTCAGTGGTTACTACTTTACAAAGCAAACCCAATATGACGGGTCTTACGATCCGGAAGATTCAAGCACACCGCAATATGCTTTCGGACAGATCAACGGAAAATTCACAATGAATGCAAAGGTTTCGTATGAAGTTGTTAAAAACCTTAATCTGTTTATCAATGCAAGAAATCTCTTCGGTACAGACTCAAGAGAATTTTATGCAGCGGATCAAACTGCCGGGCTCTACACCGGAGGTTTATCCTACAACATGACCAAGTAATTCTACAACAACATAAACATGGGGGCCGCAATAGTGCGGCCCTTTTTTTGTTTCATCCTTTTTGTCAAACCCTTTTCTGTTTTCTTCGTAAGTTTAATTTTCAAAACAACCTACTATTATGATTTCTAGAATTCTCCTGGTTTGTGTTGCCGTCTTCGTTTCATTCGCATTGAATGGGCAAGGGTTACTTGGCAAGCTCAAACAAAAAGCGGAACAGGCCGCTGAAAATGCAGCTGAGAAAAAAGCAAAAGAAAAGGCCGGATTAAACACCGGTGGAAATGATCAATCGGGATCAACGAATTCCGGCAGCTCAAGTTCCGGGTCTGGCAATCCCACCAATAAAGGTGGTGGCGGCCTGGTTACAACACCTCCGGATGTAAAGGCTAATCTTACTGATGCCGAGACTGCATTTAAATCCAATAGCTATGGTGATGCCCGTTATGCTGTGCAGCAAGCTATGCTTGGTGTAGAAATGGAAATTGGCAATAAAGTATTAAAGTCTCTTCCGGAAACGGTAAGCAGTCTTCCTTACCAAAAAGAGTCTGACCAGGTGACATCGACAGGTTGGGGTTGGGCAGGCCTGACGATCCAACGCGAATACCTGAAAGAAGATAAGCAGCTCCGTACCATGATCGCGAATAATTCAGCATGGATGTCAGCCGTGAATATGTATCTCGCCAATGGCGGATATTCACAAACTACGGGTGGCGAGCAAAACTGGAAGCAAACAAAAGTAAAAGGACATCGCGCGGTTATTGAATACAATGAATCAAGTGGTTATAAACTCAGCGTTCCGTTAGGACAGACTTCCCTTATTGTTTGGGAAGCCGTGAATTTTGCCAGTGAGCAGGAAGTGATGACAGCTGCCAATGCCTTCGATATTGACGGCCTCATTAAAACACTGGGAGAAAAGTAATCCACTACATGCTAATCAAGAATACCATGAAAAAATTATTCATACTAATTGCAATCGCTTCTTCCTTTTCGGTACAGGCACAGGAGTTCGATAAAAATCTGGCGTCTGCACGTTCGGCTTATTCATCCGGAAATCTGGAAGACACCCGCTTTGCCCTTCAGCAAATGTTAAATGATATCGATATTGTTGTTGGAAAGGAAATCATGAAGCTCCTTCCTGCTAAAATGGATGCTATGGCTTCCAACCCAAAAGAAGACAACGTAACGGTAAACACCGGACTCGCAGGTGTATTAATCCATCGTACGTATGGCACCGGAGAGAAAAATGCTGTCCTTGATATTATGGGAAATTCACCACTGGTGAGTTCGCTCAATGCTATACTTTCCCTGCCAATGATGGGGAACTCAGGAGATGGCACTCAAAAGACTGTAAAAGTACAAGGGTATAAAGGCGTACTTCAAAAAAATACAGATACAGAAACGAACAAGACAAATTTTACCCTACAGATTCCACTGAACACCACCTTGCTCACGTTTACGGTGAACGACAGCGCTGAAGCTGACGTCCTTCGTCTTGCGAATACTATTCCCGTAACACAAATCGCCAAACTGGTTCAGTAACAAGTCAAGTTTAAAGCCTGATGTTTAAAGTTGGCACTAACTTTAAACATCAGACTTTAAACTTTTAGTCCTGTTCAACTCCTACTGCTCTGAGCTTGCTAATATACTCTGCTTCTTTGCGTTTCATTTCTTCATTCGTTGCCGATAACTCTTCCATGTTTTGCCGCATCTCTTCTTCCTGCGCATGAAGCTGTTGCGTCTGAGATTGCATCTGTTCAACCAGCTGTTTCATTTTCTGAGTTGACCGAACTGTTGAGATTGCGGCTGCCATGTACTCTGTAGCTTTTTCCACGAATGACTGTTGATAATCCTGCCATTGCGTGAACCCAGCCAATTCAAAAATCCCTTCCGTTTTTTCATTATACCGCATGGGTACAATCAAAACGCAACTCGGTGTTGCTTCACCCAAACCCGATGTGATGTGTGTGTATCCATTAGGAACAGCTTTGAGTACGACTGTTGTTCCTTCCAGAAATGTCTGACCAATCAATCCTTGTCCGATATCAATTCTTTTCTCCAGGAATTTCTTTTTATCAAATGCATAACATGCACTTAGTTCCAGAAACTGATTCTCTTCAATATCTTCCTGCAGAACAAAGGTAGCCCCCTGTTGAGCACCCAGGTATCTGACCAGGAAGCGTGTCGCCTGATCGGCTAAGGCAGTAGCATTGTCTTGGTGCTGACGAATGATCTCCGTGAATTTAGTTATACCTTCGGTTGTCCACATGCGCTTGCGGTCTTCGTCCTGTATGCGCTTCATCTGATCGCGCATGTCCATAACAATTCCCGAAAGGTTTTCAGTGTTCAGCTTGACATTATCTTTATTCATTCCCGGCCAGGTTACTTCAAAATCACCGGAAGTAATCTTTTTGATAAAACCTGAAGCATTTTTAATATTCTGAATAGACGAGTTCAAAATTTCTGCAGCGTCATCCGAAGCCGCTGTGCCCGGATCAAATACATACTTTCTGTTGTTTTGCTCAAGGTTAAGCAACAATGACTGCCGATGAGACTCCTGGTTTTTAATCCGGGAATAAATAACATAGAGCGCGGGTATTCCAATCACCAGCAAGGCAATTTGAATAATCAGGTTACTGGTTACCGCATTCGAATAACGCCTTTCTGCAACACGCTTCAGGTCCTGCTCATGCTTAACGAAATCAGTAGAAAATCCCTGATATGCTTTCCATACGTTAAAACCTCTGTCTTCAGCCATTAGTGCCTTAAACTGAGACATACTGTCTACGCGGGCCAGTTCAACCAACTCCGCATTAAAGCTTATATACTGAGCCATTTTCTCGACATACTTTTCAAAATTCTCCTGGGGGTATCCTTGTTTTTTCATTACCGCACGCACGGAGTCAACATCTCTTGGGAATCCTTCCTTTGTAAGATTGAATGGATAAAGCAAGGCCTCTGCTCTGCCGAGAGCAAATCCGCGCACACCCATATCGGTGAGGTGCAGCCAACTCAGCAATTCATTGTTTTTCCGAATGCCATACTCAGCTTCCTTGACTATTGCTTCTGTTTCCTTCATCACATTTTGGTTGCGAAAAGCAAAAATGGACGTGAACAACATCAGGACCAGAATCATCAAAATAGCCAGGTAGATGGCCTTTCCTTTTAGCAGTGCCAGAACCTTTTTCATAGTTGTAGTTTTTGGGTTAAGAGTGGGCTCTTTGAAGAAGTTATTTAACCAAACAGCTGTAAAAATCCAAACGAATAATGATGGAAAACTAGTTCAGTCGAAACTCCAGTTTTAAACCCTGGATGTGATTGCGAAGCGCTGCATCCCAGCTGATATCCGCATCCCACTTTGTGCCTAGAAACACATTACCGGAATCAATGTGCTTGAAGTAGGCTTTATAAATTACAGTATTGGAAGGAATGTTTTTCAGTACAGATTGGCCGTTTGGATAGGTTACTGAAGCCAGTGCACTCTCCGATTTGGTCATGTTATAACCAAGCAACTCACGGGCTGCAATGCCTCGTGTGTGAATGAATCTAAGCACATACAAGTAACCCTGTTTGCGAAGCTCCTTATCTGACAAGCCTGGTTCCGTGAGCTTATACTTTAACGGATAATTGGCTTTAAAATATTCATCAAGCTGCTGGTCAATCACCGGATCACCCGTCTTTGGCACTGACAGCATATCGACCTTAAGATCCATCGCAAAAAATTCATTTCGTTTTCCGAGTATTGGATTAACCTGAATATCAGTTTCCGGAACATCATTAACCAGCATATTTTGTTTCTTTAACTGGTTGGCCGTAGTGCGGTACACTGTTTTAAGAATTTCCGTGAAAACGGTGTTCGAGACAGTCCACGCATTTTGTTTGGGGTCAACCACGCTCTCCTTTCCATTAAAAAGGGTAATCACTATCCGATAGTCACTTTCTGTTTTTTCCAGGAAGATAAGGTTAGCTATTTCACGTTTGAGCAAGTAATCTGAAAAGGTTCTGGTCACATCCGCATTGGCGATCAATCGGTCTGTTTCGAAATAAACCAGGGCATCAATTCCGGAACGCTGAAAATATCCCTGCGCATCGTTTAATTCTTTTGGCGTAAATGTATAACTATGGAATACTGCGGTTCGTGTACTTAAAAGCTTTTCGGGAAGACCTCCTGAAAGATTCAGTTGACTCACCAGGTTTTTTTCCTCATCCAGTAATTGAGCTGGCGCAGATGATGTATAAAACAGCAGAAGAAAAAACAGAAATCGCACGTACACTAAGTTTGAATACCGGTTTAAGAAACGAAAATAGGAATTATAAAGTATATAGTTTATACGCTAAATGGCGGTGTGTTATAGGCCCACGAAAAAACCCGTCTCATCAATCCTGACCGGATAGGTTTTTAAATCCGCACTGGACGAATCGCAGGCTTTTCCACTGTTAAGATCAAACCGGTAATTATGCCACGGGCAAATGATTTCACCCAGGTAGTTTATACTACCCTTACTCAATGACTCTCCGTTATGCGTGCAGGCATCCTGCACAGCCCGGAAGGCCTCACCATGCCACACCAGGCAAATTCGTTTTCCATGAAGTACAAGCAGTTGAGGCCTGTCTTTTGTCAGCTTACTTTTTGCTTCAGCTTCGCTGGTAAAAATCTTAATCCACTCCATACATTATCGTTGATCACCTGTACCTTATTCCATATCTTGATCCGAATTCAAAATAGGATATGAAGAAATTATTCTGCTCCATACTGACACTGCTTTCTGTTACCTGTCTTGGTCAGGTTAGTTCAAAGTTACAAGCCCGCGTTGAACTTCAGGCAAAAGAAGAAGAGAATAAAGTCATTACCTGGCGCAGACACTTTCATCAGTTTCCTGAATTGTCGAATCGTGAATTCAAAACCGCAGCGTATGTCACCGAGCATTTAAAATCCCTGGGGTTTGAGATACAGACCGGAGTAGCACACACAGGAGTGGTGGCGCTGTTAAAAACCGGGAAGCCCGGACCTGTCATTGCATTGCGTGCCGACATGGATGCCTTACCCGTTACTGAAAGAGATAATCTTCCATTCGCTTCCAAAGAAAGAACAACCTTTAATGGTCAGGAAACAGGTGTGATGCATGCCTGTGGTCATGATGCCCACACAGCCATACTGATGGGTGCAGCTGAGATTCTCGCCAAAAACAAAAATGAACTCAAAGGAACAATCAAATTTATATTTCAACCGGCCGAAGAAGGACCACCCATTGGTGAAGAAGGTGGTGCGGGACTGATGGTAAAGGAAGGTGTTCTGGAAAATCCAAAAGTTGACGTAATCTTCGGGCTGCACATTCAGGCCATGCGCACACTGGGTCAGATCGCCTACAAACCCGCAGGAATGATGGCAGCTTCGGATTGGTTCACCATTAAAGTATTCGGCAGGCAATCGCACGGAGCAGCACCCTGGATGGGTATTGATCCGGTTGTTGTATCTGCCCAGATCATTCTGGGGCTTCAAACTATCGTAAGCCGGCAAACAGAATTAACGAAAGAACCAGCCATAATTTCGGTAGGCGTTATTCATGCCGGAATTCGCCAGAACATTATACCGGAGTCCGTTGAGATGTCAGGAACGATCCGCACATTCGATGGTGAGATGCAAAAAAGCATTCATGAAAAAATAAAACGAACTGCCACCCATATTGCAGAAAGTGCGGGTGCCCGGGCTGAAGTCACTATAGAAAGCAAAACTCCCGTAACCTATAATGATCCTGCTCTCACTGAAAAAGTGGTTAATAGCCTGGTGAAAGCAGCCGGAGAAAAAAATGTAATCCGGATACCCGTGGATACAGGAGCCGAAGACTTTGCCTACTATCAGCAAAAGATCCCGGGCTTTTTCTTTTTTGTTGGAGCGCTCCCTCCTGAAATTGATATCAAGACAGCACCCTCTCATCATACACCTGAATTCATGATGGACGAACGCAGTATGCTAACGGGGTTGAAAGCGATGTTGAATGTTACGCTGGATTACATGTTCCTTTCGAAGTAATAGCCGGAGTTATAGTCGTATGTTTATTCACCGTTTCTCAGATCACTTAGCTTGCGCGAATCAAAAGTGATGGAGGAAAACTTTGCAGTACATTTCTCACCTGTTGGCGATTGAGCAGAAAATCCAACCATCATCCGTGATTTCGATTCCAGTGAAAAGTAACGTACCAGTTTCCAGTACCGGCCATCGGTGGAATAGTGAAATGCATAATTGTTATTTCCCAGTCCGGCTATTCTCAAATAGACAGCATTGTTTTCAATAACGGCATGATTGCAATCATCCGAAACTTGCCTGTTCACAACAGAAACCACATTTGGTTTTTTCTCCGGAGAAAATTCAAAACAGAATTTAGCCCAGGTGTTCTTTTCGGCATATAGCATAAGTACCCCTGCATCATAGTCAGCAGCGAAATCAAGGTCAACCCTACAGCTCAACAGAAAGGGAGGAGCAGGCATCAGCAAGGCCCGGGGAGAATTGTCAACCGAATATTCGTCTTGAGGATCAATGAATAAATCCGTTTTGGCACCGGCATGAATAGTCAACGTATCCTTCTCAAATTTCCATTGAATGGGGTTAATTCGCCAGGTCAGTTCTGTTGGGATAGAATTGATCCTGAATTTCTCTGATTGCGACAGGCCTGTTAAACTGTGTACTATAAGAAGAGAAGCAAGAAAAGGTTTTGTTAGTTTCATACAATCGGGTTGGCTTGTATGAAATTAAAGAACGGGAAGAACTAATGCTACTTTATAAGAGCATTAACTTCCAACCGGAAACCCACGCCATGGTGATTGACGATTTGTACGGCTGGGTCTTCCTTTAAATATTTCCTCAGCTTGGAAATAAATACATCCATGCTTCGTCCCATGAAATAATCATCATCGCCCCAAACGTGTTTCAGTATTTCCTCGCGCTTTAGTACGCGGTTCCGATGTTGATAGAGTAGCTGCAACACCTCTGCTTCCTTTTGTGTGAGGCTTTTTTCAACACCCTTTGTTTTGAGAACTAGGTTTGTATAGTCAAACTCATAGTTGCCCAGCTTGAAAGATTTCTCATCGGGCAAACTGAGGCCATTGCTTCTGCGCAGAAAAACTTCTATCCGGCAGAATAATTCCTCCAGGCTGAAAGGCTTAGTAATATAGTCATCGGCACCCGTCTGGAATCCGGCCAGTTTATCTTCCATCATGGCTTTGGCCGTTAGGAACAGAATCGGAATATCCTGATTTTTCCCACGGACACTTTCCGCAAGTGCAAAGCCATCCTTACGCGGCAGCATTACATCGAAAATGCAAAGGTGAAAAGAAGATTCTTCAAACGCATTTTGCCCTGATTCACCATCCGTGCACAGGGTAACGTCATATCCTTTCATGATCAGATTGTCTTTAATGACAAAACCAAGGCTCGGATCATCTTCAACTAAAAGAATACGTTTGGTCATATCGGAAAATAGATACTGAATGTACTGCCTCTGCCCGGTTCACTTTTAAGATTTATACTACCGCCATGTGCTTCCACCATCGTTTTCACATAACTGAGCCCCAGGCCAAATCCTTTTACATCATGAACATTGCCCGTGGATACTCGGAAGAATTTCTGAAAGACTCTTCGCTGATTTTCTGCGCTTATACCAATACCGTTATCCCGAATATCGATCACTATACCATCATTCCGGTTTATCGTCTGAATGGAAATTTCCGGCCGACCGGAGCAATACTTGATGGCGTTGTCAATAAGGTTTGCAAACACATTTGTTATATGAAGTTTGTCAGCCTGAATATCAGACCTGGCTGCTTTTAATAACGTTGTTATTTCACCCTGACTCTCACGCAGCGCCAGTGTTGAATTCCGGATGGCTTCTTCCAACAGGTGATGAATGCACGTACCTTCCTTTTTTAAGCCTATGTCTTCTTTATCCAGACGCGCCATTTGCAACACCCGTTCCACCTGATTTTTCAATCTTGTATTTTCCTTTTCAATAATGGTGGCGTAGTTAAATAATCGCTCAGGCTGTTTGATAATACCCGGATCCTTGAGTACTTCAGTGGACACGGCAATCGTTGAGATCGGTGTTTTGAACTCATGCGTCATGTTGTTAATAAAATCCTTCTGGATTTCTGAAAGGCGTTTCTGTTTGAGAATAACAAACAAGGTATACGCAAAGAACACAATCACCAGCAACAACACCAGTGACGAGAATGACCAGATACCCATCTGATTAATAATATGCGCTTCACGATTGGGGAATTGAACACCGAAATAGTATCCCTGCGTTGACCACATGGGAAGGGATTTTGCCTTTACTTTCTTATTTGACTGCAGAGGAACATAATTTCCATAAATCATTTTTTCATTCATGCAATCATAGATGCCGTATTCAAAGTCTGCTACGATGTTTCTTTTTTCAAATTCAGTCCGTAACAGAAATTCAAGAAGCTCAGCATTTACTTCACTGTTTACCATGACCACAAAGTAGTTCGTGGATACCTGCCGTACGGGATTATTTGCAGGTGAAGGAGTGTCTTTTAAATCGTAAATCTGCTGCGCCACATTGTACAATCCTGCGGTAACGGTTCGCTCAAACTCAGCCTCTTTCAGATCAAAGGCTCTTCGCACCCAGTACAATTGCGTAATGGTTATGCCGGTAATGCATAACGTTGCGAGAATGACAATGAGGCGAATGGTTGAGTTCTTCACTGTATAAAGGTACAATAACGGAATGAGCCTGGGGGAAGATTAACAAGTCATTAACATCTTTTAGAAAATCATTAACAAGGCTTTCCAGTCTGATTCCGCAGTTTTGTACTGTTCGAACAGCCAAAAATTAATTACTAAACAAAAACACTTTATCTATGAAAAAGCTTCTTTTAATCGCTCTGGGTATGGCTTGTGTCACAGCCGTACTTGCACAAACACTGGCCTCAAATCACAATCCGGTGAATCCGCTGAATCCCGCAACTGCAGCATTCGCCTGGACTCAGACCACCTATGACTTCGGTAAAATCAAAGTAAATAACCCGGTATCAAATGAATTTACTTTTGTTAATGCGGGTGATGCACCACTGGTCATTTCCGGGGTAAAAGCTTCGTGCGGATGCACTGTTGCTGAATATTCCAAGGACCCCATTGAACCAGGCGCTACAGGCTATGTCAAAGCTACCTATAACGCAGCCAAGGTGGGTGTTTTCACCAAGACCGTTACCATCAATGCCAATACTGAAGAAGGTGTTGTGCTGCTTACCATAAAGGGTGAAGTTGTAGAGTAAAGATTAAGCCGAAAGTCTGGGGTCAGTTTGACCTGACTTTCGGCTTACACTTTTTCAATCGTAAACGTTTTCGAAAAGAAAATCTGCAATTCAACTGGCCGGGTCTCACCACTAAGCAGTATTTGATAACTTTGGCAGTTTTCAAGTACTACAACCTATGGCTAGCCTCTTCAATACGGCTGTTTCTACACGTTACCACATGTACAACAGCCTTTTCCTGAACCTGCCCTATACCGGTATCTACCGAACGGGCACTCTTCTTCCGCTCCTGCAGCAATCCTGTGAAGCCGGATTTGAAAAGGGTAAGGATCCGAAAGCCATCATCAAAAAGTTTTTCAGTGATTTTGCACCGCAGGCCACACGGGAAGAACAGTTTGGTCTGCTGTTTAGCTTCATTCAATATGTTGAACGCCAGGTTGTGCTCTTTGATTCTATTGAAGATGCGGCCTTTGAGGAGGTCAATGAAGTGAATGGTAAAGGAACGGTGTCAGCTCTTTTGTTACGCGCTTCTTCTGAGGGCCTGTTGGATGACCTCAAAAAGAAACTTGAAGATTTCAGCGTCCGGGTTGTGCTAACGGCTCACCCCACACAATTCTATCCTGGCAACGTACTGGTTATTATCAATGACCTGGAACAGGCTATTCGTGATAACCGTCTGGAGCACATTAATCTGCTGTTGCGTCAATTAGGTAAAACTGCTTTCATCAACAAAGAAAAACCTACACCCTTTGATGAAGCCATAAGCTTATCCTGGTTTCTGGAGAATGTATTTTATCCGGTAATACCGGAGATCATTCAGAAACTGATGACCGGGTTGCAAATAAAACTGGAGGAATGGAAAAATTTCGATCTCATTAAAATAGGCTTCTGGCCGGGAGGTGATCGTGATGGTAATCCATTTGTTACGCACGAAATTACTATTAAGGTAGCGCAACGTCTTCAGGAAACACTCTTGAAGTGCTATCATCGTGACTTACGTTTTCTCAAAAGAAGATTAACATTCAAGGGTGTTGATCATATCATTGCGCGGGCCGAACAGAAAGTATACCCTATTGCCTACAATGGTCATGGTGATATCTATAATCATCCAGACGAATTGCTCAATGACCTGTTCGAAGCACGGGAAGTATTAATCAAAGATCACAACAATCTGTTCCTGGATCTGCTTGACGCCTTTATTCTCAAGGTTAAAATCTTCGGGTTCTACTTTGCCAGCATGGACATCCGTCAGGACAGCCGTAAACATGCGTATGCGTGGGAAGCGTGCATTGAAAAATTAAAGTCGAAGCATAAAAGTCTGAAGAACTTTGATAAGCTTACTGAAGCCGAAAAAATAGAAACCCTTCTGTCGCTCAGTTTCAAACCATCCGCACTGAAATTTGATGATGAATTTGTAACTGAACTCATTGAAAGTATTCACGTCATCGGACAAATACAGGCACAGAACGGACCAGAAGGTTGTCACCGGTATGTGATCAGCAATTGCCAGTCTGCTTTGGATGTGATTCGTGTATTTCAATTAGCAAAACTTGTTCTGGGCAAAGACGATCAGTTGCCATTGGACATTGTTCCGCTGTTTGAAACCATAGAAGATCTGGCCAATTCTTCCAAAGTAATGGAAGCCTTATATAATGTTCCGGCTTATCGCACTCACTTGGAAAGCCGTGGTGGAAAACAAACCATTATGTTGGGATTTTCGGATGGAACCAAAGATGGCGGCTACCTCCGTGCTAACTGGTCCATCTTCAAGGCAAAAGAAAATTTAACACAGATAACACGCGACCAGGGATTCACCGCAGTATTTTTTGACGGCCGTGGAGGTCCACCGGCAAGAGGTGGTGGAAACACACATGATTTTTATGCGTCACTGGGTGACACGATTGAAGACAAAGAAGTTCAGGTCACCATTCAGGGACAAACGATCAGTTCAAATTTCGGAAAGGAAGTTTCCTGCGGTTATAACCTTGAACAGCTTCTTTCTGCCGGAATTGAAAATGCTGTTTTCGAAAATGTCAGCCAGATGAGTGATAAAGAAAAGAGTCTTTTGGATTCACTGGCTGAAGAAGGACACAAGGCTTACCTGGACCTGAAGCAACATCCTAAGTTTGTTCCTTACCTGGAGAAAATAACACCACTGGCCTTCTTTGGTGACACAAATATCGGATCACGCCCGGTTAAGCGAAGCTCCGGAAGTTTGAAGTTTGAAGATCTGCGGGCTATACCTTTTGTAGGATCGTGGGCACAGATGAAGCAGAATATCCCTGGATTTTATGGCGTAGGTACAGCCATTCGCGAACTCAAACGTCAAGGCAAGCTGCGTGAGATCAAGGCGTTGTTCAAACAATCGTTATTCTTCAGAACGCTTCTCAGCAACAGTATGATGTCATTGACTAAATCATACTATCCGGCTACAGCATACCTTGCCAAAGACAAAGACTTTGGGGAGTTCTGGAAAAAAATGCATGCCGAATACAAACTGTCCCGTGAAATGATTCTTGAAATTTCCGGATTTACGGAATTGATGGAAAACAATCCGATAAACCGCGATTCTGTAAAACTCCGTGAGCGGATTGTTTTACCCTTGATCACCATTCAGCAATTTGCTCTTCAGCACCTGAGGGAAATGGAAGAGAAAGACAAACCATTCGAAAAGCAATATCGAAAACTGGTGTTGCGCTGTATGTTTGGGGTGATCAATGCGGCCCGGAATTCAGCCTAAATATTTTTTAGGAATTATTCAGGAACAGTCTCATCAGGCAAAACAATGCTCATGAGGGTACCCTGACCGGGCATGCTTTTAATTTCAAGTTGTCCGTTAATTTTCTTCAGAAGCTCACGACAGAGTTTAAGACCAATACCCAGGCCCTTTTCCTGTTGCGTGCCGTTGCGTGAGGTATAATTATCGGTGAGGATTCTTTCTATCACTTCATGGTTCATGCCTATGCCTGAATCCTTTACATGAATAAGATAGCCAGATTCTTTCCGTTTGGCCGTGATTTCAATACTTCCGTTTTCTGCTGTAAACTTTATCGCGTTTGAAATCAGATTCCGTATCACAATGGTGATGATTTCAGGGTCACTGTTTAGTGTGGTGTGTTCCAACTGCTGTCGGATCATAATTCGCTTGGCCTGATATGAGCTTTCATAAACCGAAAGTATGCTTCTGATAATGCTATCCAGGTTTACCTGTTCAATCCGGAGATTGATATTGTCAAAATTTGATCTTGTCCAAAGCAACGTAGTATCCAGAAATTCCAGTACCTGAAAAGTCTTTTCATTTACGTTGCGGACCATCGTTACAAATTCCTGCTGCGTGAGGTGACGGTTCAACGCCAGCTGTGAAAGAGAATGCAGATTTGTAATCGGACTCCTGAGATCATGACTTAAAATAGACAGCGTTCTGTTTTTGTTCTCGTTCAACCGTTCAAGTTCCTGCTCTTTGATTGTTATTTCGTGAATATTGACAAAGGCCACAAGACTGACTCTTCCAAAAAAAGAAGACTTCACCTCATACCACACATCGCCAGATGACTTGGTGTGAATAATGGCTTTCATTGAAACTGAGTTGTCATATTTTGAGCGGGCTGTCTGATGCCTTTTCCCCCAGCCCTTTACAATTTCCTGCCGGTATGAAACATCGGGATACGCTCTTTCAAACCAATCGTCAATCGTGGGTATATCGTCAACGGTATATCCGATCTCCTCCACAAATTTCTGGTTGACAAAAATATTTTTACGGACGCCATCCCGAAATTCAGATATCAGGAAAGGATACGGAAGGAAGTCGAGAATCCGCTGCAGAATGCTGTTGTCAATCCTGAAGTTATGGAGCTCAATACTCACGCGATTGGTAAATGGTCCGTAAGGAAGTTACGGATTTAAGCCATAAGGTTCATAAAAAAAAGCCCGGACATTTTAATTGCCCAGGCCTTTTCTGTCTATTAGTTGTGTGTGTTTTACTCCTTCTTTTCTTTAGATGAAGCTTTTGCTTTTTTAACCTTGATGGTTAATGCATCACCTTTGCCTTCGTAATCAGCCAGGATAGTTCCACCTTCTTCAACCTCACCTTTCAGAATTTCTTCTGCTACCGGATCTTCGAGGTATTTCTGAATGGCCCGGTTCAACGGACGGGCACCAAACTGCTGATCATATCCTTTCTCAGCCAGAAAATCCTTGGCCTTGTCGGTAAGCTCAACGGTGTATCCGATCTGCGTGATCCGGTCGAACAATTTACGTAAGGTAATATCAATGATCTTATGAATGTGCTCACGCTGCAGTGAATTGAATACGATGACATCATCCAATCGGTTAAGAAATTCAGGACTGAACGCACGCTTCAACGCATTCTGAATGGTGAGCTTCATGTGCTCTTCTTCTGTTTCGCGTTTTGCAGCAGTAGCAAAACCTATTCCGGTACCGAAATCCTTCAGATCACGAACGCCAATATTGGATGTCATGATGATAATCGTATTTCTGAAATCTACTCTGCGGCCTAAACCGTCAGTCAGAATACCATCATCTAATACTTGCAGAAGGATATTAAATACATCCGGGTGAGCTTTCTCGATCTCATCCAATAATACTACCGAATATGGTTTGCGTCTTACTTTTTCTGTGAGCTGGCCACCTTCTTCGTATCCCACGTATCCGGGAGGCGCTCCAACCAGTCTGGAAACAGAAAACTTCTCCATGTACTCGCTCATATCGATGCGTACCAGCGAATCTTCCTTATCAAAAAGATATGTTGCCAGCACCTTTGCCAATTCAGTTTTACCTACACCGGTAGGGCCTAAGAATATAAAGGAACCAATGGGTTTGCGTGGATCTTTCAAACCTACCCGTGTGCGCTGTATAGCCTTTACAAGCTTTTTGATTGCTTCTTCCTGGCCGATAACTTTTCCGCTCAACTCTTCACCCATATTCAGCAGCTTGTTGCTTTCCTTCTGGGCGATCCGTTTTGTTGGAATACCGGTCATCATCGCGATGACATCGGCTACGTTATCTTCATTTACTGTATACTTCTCAGTACGGGTTTTTTCTTCCCACTTGGCCTTGGCCAGATCAAGTTGCTCAATGAGTTTCTTCTCTTTATCACGGAGCTGAGCAGCCTCTTCATACTTCTGGCTCTTAACCACACGATTCTTTTCCTTCTTCACATCCTCAATTGCCTCCTCAAACTTTACAATGTCTTCGGGCACGTGAATGTTATTGATGTGTACGCGGGCACCAGCTTCATCCATAACATCTATAGCTTTGTCCGGAAGATACCTGTCACTGATGTAACGATCGGAAAGTTTCACACAGGCCTCAATGGCTTCCTTGGTGTAGATCACATGGTGGTGATCTTCATATTTCTCCTTGATGTTGTCCAGTATCTGAATGGTTTCTTCAGGTGTGGTAGAATCTACCATTACCATCTGGAACCTGCGGGCAAGTGCTCCGTCTTTTTCAATGTACTGACGATACTCATCGAGAGTAGTTGCTCCAATGCATTGTATTTCTCCGCGGGCCAGCGCAGGTTTGAACATGTTGGATGCATCCAGTGAACCAGAGGCTCCACCAGCACCAACAATGGTATGAAGCTCATCGATGAAGAGAATGACATCCGGAGATTTTTCCAGTTCATTCATTACAGCCTTCATACGTTCTTCAAACTGACCGCGATATTTTGTTCCGGCTACTAAAGAGGCCAGGTCTAACGTAACAACACGCTTACCGAAAAGTACGCGCGATACTTTTTTCTGAATGATCCTCAGCGCCAGGCCTTCCGCAATAGCGGTTTTACCAACACCGGGTTCACCAATTAATATCGGATTGTTTTTCTTTCTCCGGGAAAGAATCTGCGCTACGCGTTCAATTTCTTTTTCACGACCAACGATGGGATCGAGCTTATTGTCTTCCGCCAGGCGGGTTAAGTCACGGCCGAAATTATCCAGCACAGGTGTTCTTGATTTTTCGGTACCCTTCTTCTCTTTGCCAGCGGCACCCTGAGCACCACCACCAAATATTTTTGAAGAATCATCATCCGGATCGTCAGTATCCTGTGACGCCATCGGACCATCGCTTTGGTATTCGAGCATTTCTTTTACTGTCTCGTAGTTTACGTCAAACTTGTTCAGAATTTGTGTGCCCAGATTATCATGGTCACGGAGGATAGAGAGCAGCAAGTGCTCAGTTCCGATGAGTTGTGCTTTAAATATTTTAGCTTCCAGATAAGTTATCTTCAATACCTTTTCAGAGGCTTTTGTCAGGGGAATATTTGCCAGGTTCTTGATTTGATGAGTGGCTGTTCCTTTGGATATTTTTTCGATTTCAGTTCGAAGTTCATCCATAGGTACCCCGAGCTTTTTCAACACACCCACAGCGACTCCTTCACCTTCACGGATCATACCGAGAATCAGGTGTTCAGTGCCGATGTAATCATGTCCTAAGCGTAACGCTTCTTCCCGGCTGAGTGAAATAACTTCCTTTACGCGATTGGAGAATTTAGCTTCCATAAGAAAGTGCAGAATGATTAATGTAAATGTAAAGTTTTTTGAGCTTTTCGTGCTATCGACCTACAAAGTTTAATACTGAAAGAAACGCAAGGTTTTGCCTATTTGTTCATTTTTTGACTGAACCCCTGATCACCTGCCCTGCTCCTGGGCCTTCACAAAAGATCAGGTCGATAATGCTCATGTTTGCTGCAAAGGTGTTGCCAAAAACCTGTGTGTAGGGCACAGGACTAAAGAAGGAATTCAAACGCTCTGATTTCTTGGGGTTTATCACCGACCGTAAGTCCAGGCTGCCACCAGCCTCATTATTGTACGCCAAAGTTTCCCTGACGGAAATGTTCCATTTCATCCACTTGAGACACATTGACAGCAAATTATAATTCAGATCAAACAGAAAGTCAAACCTGGTGAATAGCGTTTTTTCCAGGTCATCACTGTAGTATTCAAAAAACGGTGCCTTTCCATACCCTGACTGAATGGTACGCCAATGATTATTAAGCCACTTTTGACTATAATCGATACGAATGTCTTTGATCAATACCTTCCCATGTTTGGCGGTGAGGGGAATGATGAGGGTCTCTGTGCCCTGTGCAGATTGAATATGACAACGATTCCGGTAAGTCTGTTTAATGAAGTTCTCGTTTTTCTCCAACACTAACTCAGTTGAATCCTGAATGGCAGCAAAGTAGGCAATGGATGGCAGGTATTGACATTCAATAAGTACGCTTGACATACTGATCCGCTGGTCGGGTTAAAAAATTTCCAGGTATGCCACAATAAAGGGAGCTGAGATCAGCAAGCCATCAAAGCGATCCAGAAACCCACCATGGCCCGGAAGACTTGAGCCCGAATCCTTAATTTCAATACTTCGCTTTAATAACGACTCTACCAGGTCGCCAAAGGTTCCACCTACAATGATGATCAAACCGATAATGAACCATTGAAGGAAAGAAAGGGAATGAAAAAACTCAGACAGTCCGTATGTAAAAATCAATGCCAGCACTGCTCCCCCAAAAAAACCTTCCCAGGACTTTTTGGGTGAAATCCGTTCAAAGAGTTTACGTTTACCGAAAAATGTTCCCGCAAAATAAGCACCGGTATCACTCGCCCAGAGAATGAAGAGGCAGCCAAAAATGATTTCGTAGTTATATTTTCCTTCTTCAAATGCTGCAATGTTCAGTAATGTAAAAGGTACAGCCACATAGAGTATTCCTAAAAACGTAAACGCGATATTAGTAAACGGTTTCCGCTCAAATTTCTTGTACAGTTTGATCATGTAAACACACGAAACCATCGGAAAGATGAGAAAGTAAAACCGGTAATGGAGTGTACCCCGTTCAATGAGAAAGGAAAATATAAAAATCAGAATGCCACACAATGTTCCAAATGCCTTTTGTGGAATCATTCCATCAAGACCTACCAGCTTATAAAATTCAAGAAGGGAGAAGAAACAAATAATAAAAAACACAGCAAAGTATGTCCATTCACTGTAACATACACCTGCGATTATGCCGGCTGCGCCAAGAACACCGGTGATGATCCGTTGCGTAAGGTTATTGTATTTTGAAATTGAATTTGTCACAAAGTCCTGATTTCGGTTAAAGTAATTCTAAGCCGCTTGCTCTCCGGAAGAAGCAGAAGGTTGCTTGTCATAAAACGTTTTGAACAGGTACAACAGAATGCTGGTGATCACTGCACTGAATAAAACTCCTGACCATGAAACTGCTTCGGTACTTTCAATATCTATATCGATCAAGCCTTGCTGATAAAAGTACATAGCCAGTACCATCAATCCGTTATTCACAAAATGCGCCAGCATGGCCAGCCATAAACTTCCTGACCAATAATAGAGATACCCGAATAAGGCCCCCAGCAACATACGTGGAACAAAACCATAAAACTGAAAATGAAATCCACTAAAGATAGCAGCAGCCAGCCAGATGGAAAGATGAATATTATTCGTTCCGCGTATCAACTCACGTTGAATGATTCCACGGAAAACAATCTCTTCACCAATGCCGGGAAGAATCGCGATCACAACAAATGCAATCAAAAACTGTGGGAACGAATCAAACCGCGTCAGGAAATCTGTCATTTCCTTTAGTCTGTCCTCCATAGCTCTGGCCCAATCTTCAACCCCTGAAAGAAATTCTGGTAGTCGTAGTTTTTCATTCCACTCAATGAAAATGGAATTCACACCCATGAATGCAACAGCAATGAAGGTCACCAGCACTAACGGCTGAATATGAAACTTCGATCGTAACAACGTGCTGTACGATTGACCTATCCACTGTAGTATAAAATACGGAACAACTATAAAACCGATAATCGCACCACACCCCTGAATACAGTACAGGTATAATTTCATATCGGGGTCATTGGTCGGCCTGGCTAAAGCTTCCATCATTTCAACCAGCGTACCCTCGTAAAATGGGGATATAAGTAAAATTCCGGCAAACAGTCCTATAAGCTGAAATCCCAAAAAAACAGCCAGCAGCGATATCAAAACCACTACCCATGGATGAGGTTTTCCCCGGGATGCTTCAAGCTCCATATTTCTCCTTAAATTTGCGGGCTAATATACGGATTAGACCTTCCCAACGAAGGTTTGACAATAAATAAGCATGGTAAAAATCGGCAACATAGCACTCGGGAATTTCCCGCTTTTACTCGCTCCTATGGAGGATGTAAGCGACCCGCCTTTTCGTGCTGTATGTAAAGAGGGAGGTGCTGATCTGATGTATACAGAATTCATTTCTTCAGAGGGGTTGATCCGTGACGCGGCCAAAAGCAAACAAAAGCTTGACATCTTTGAGTATGAACGCCCGATCGGTATCCAGCTGTTTGGTGGCGACATCGGTAACATGGTAGAGTCGGCCCGTATCGCTACAGAAGTAAAGCCAGACCTGATCGATATTAATTATGGTTGTCCGGTTAAAGCTGTAGCCTGCCGGGGTGCAGGTGCTGCCTTGCTTCAGGACATTCCTAAAATGGTGAAGATGACTGAAGAGATCGTAAAATGCACACATCTTCCCGTAACTGTAAAGACGCGCCTGGGTTGGGATGATTCCACCAAGAACATTATTGAGACTGCTGAACGCTTGCAGGACATTGGCATAAAAGCACTGACCATTCATGGTCGTACACGTGTTCAGATGTATAAGGGCGAAGCCGACTGGACACTGATCGGAAAAGTGAAAGAAAATCCGCGTATGCACATTCCTGTTTTCGGCAATGGTGATATTGATTCTCCACAAAAAGCACTGACGTACAAAAACCGTTACGGTGTAGATGGTGTAATGATCGGTCGCGCAGCGATAGGGTATCCCTGGATCTTCAATGAGATCAAGCATTTCATTCAATACGGTGTTCAGCCTCCTCCTCCGGATATGACAGAACGCGTTCGCGCCACCAAAAAACACCTGGAGTTTTCCATTCGCTGGAAAGGTGATAAACTTGGCATCTTTGAAATGCGCAGACATTACAGCAACTATTTCAAAGGTATTCCTGACTTCAAGCCCTTCCGCACACGTTTGGTTGAAGCTCCGGATGAAGCCGAAGTACTCACCATACTCGATGATGTAATCGAAACGTATTCGACCTCCACGGTTACTGCATAATTGAGCAAGATTCGGGTTTTCAATCCTCTCAAATCTTTTAACCTTGTCGCTTATTATTCGTACGTAAAATCGTACCTCGTAAATCGTACTTCATACCTGCATGACCGACCCAAACCGTTCCACCTCGATCTTTCTTTTTGTAATACTCACGTTGATCTGGGGCACTTCTTTTATCCTGATCAAGCAGGGGTTAAAAGTATTTTCTCCCGATGAACTTGGAGCACTGCGTGTTGTTGCAGCATCCCTGTTTCTCCTGCCAGTTGCCCTCAGCAAACTGCGTGAAGTACAATCGCAT
The DNA here is from genome assembly GCA_036503775.1 of Ohtaekwangia sp. Taxonomy (GTDB): domain Bacteria; phylum Bacteroidota; class Bacteroidia; order Cytophagales; family Cyclobacteriaceae; genus Ohtaekwangia. The sequence continues at coordinate 12,646 of DASXWH010000070.1, read as the reverse complement.
CACTGGTGGAAACTTTTCGCCTCCGGAATGATGGGCATTTTTATCCCTGCTTTTCTGTTTGCTGCTGCACAAACCCGAATGGACAGCTCAGTGGCGGGAATCATCAATACGATGACACCGATCTTTACAATGATCATTAGTGTTTTCGTATTCAACCAGCGGTTCAGAGCCATTACCATTGTTGGGATTATCCTGGCGTTTGCAGGTGCCACATTACTTAGTCTTTCACGTTCGGGCGGAACGATCTCCGGAATTAATCTCTATGCCTTGTTTATTGTTGCCGCGTGTGCGCTCTATGGATCAAATCTTAATTTTATAAAATTCAAAATCCCTGATCTCGGAGCCCTGACCATTACCAGTGTTTCGGTTTTGCTGATCGCACCGCTGGGATTTATTTATCTGTTTGGCTTTACCGATTTCATCCCCACCCTTACCCATACACCGGGTGCCTGGAAAGCGTTTGGATTCATTCTTATCCTGGCGTGTATGAGTACGGCCGTAGCAACGATATTATTTAATCAATTGGTTAAGATCAGCACGCCACTTTTTGCCAGCTCGGTTACTTACGTAATGCCCATTGTTGCTGTAATGTGGGGACTGCTGGATGGTGAACAGCTTGCCATTGGTCACTATGTGGGAATGGTGGCCATTATTGGTGGAGTTTACCTTGCCAATAAGAAACGTTAACCGTGGGTTTGCGTTTTGAAAACATGTCCTGCATTAGCGTCTCCAGAAAAAGAAAAATAAAAAAGAAACCGGTCAGCAATTAATTTCATCGTTCGCGCTAAAACATTATTAGTTTTGCGACTGTTTTAACCGCGCAACATTACCGGACAATCGACTATGGCTCTTCAAAACGATCTACTTCTTCGTGCAGCAAAAGGTGAAAAAACAGAACGCACTCCGGTTTGGCTGATGCGTCAGGCCGGCAGGGTGTTACCGGAATACCGAAAAGTCAGAGCTACGATCAAAGATTTTAAGGCCCTTGTCAAGTCACCTGAGTTTGCTACGGAAGTCACCATTCAACCGGTTGATATTCTTGGAGTAGACGCTGCCATTATTTTTTCTGATATTCTTGTTATTCCGGAGGCCATGGGACTGAACTATGAGATGGAAGAAAGTAGAGGCCCGGTATTCCCTCGCAAAATCGTTACACTATCGGATCTCGATTCTCTTCACATTGCACAAGCTGAAGAACTCAACTATGTACTGGATGCCATTCGGCTTACAAAAAAAGAACTGAATGATCGTGTGCCGCTGATTGGGTTTGCCGGAGCACCCTGGACGATATTCTCTTACATGATCGAAGGAAAAGGAAGCAAGACATTCAGTGCAGCAAAAAAAGTATTGTATTCACAACCCGAATTTGCGCACAAGCTCTTGTCGATGATCACACAGAGTACGATCAACTACCTGAAAGCGCAAATCAAAGCCGGGGCTGATATCGTTCAGATCTTCGATTCATGGGCCGGTGTTCTGAGCCCTGCACAATACGAAGAGTTCTCCTTAAAATACATTGCACAGATCTGTGATGCCGTGAGTGAAGCTCCAAAAATAGTTTTCGCCAAAGGGGCGTTCTACGCCCGGGCACAGATGAACAAACTGAATTGTGATGTGGTTGGACTGGACTGGAATATGGGCATTGAAGAATCACGTCAGCTTATTCCCAACAAAGTACTGCAGGGTAATCTGGATCCCTGTGCACTCTATGGTTCACTGGATGATGTAAAACGTGAAACTAAAAAAATGCTGAACGCATTCGGAGGCACAAAACACATTGCCAACCTGGGGCATGGTTTATATCCGGATATTGAAGTGGATAAGGTGAAGTGTTTTATTGAGACGATCAAAACACACACCTACTAATTACTATTCAATATCGCGATTAATGATTATGGTATTTTCACCGCACATGCTGTAGTGATAATTCCGGAATGACTTGTTCACAGCCTCGAAGAATGGCCTTGAGCACCCTTCCTCCATCCAGTCGTGCAACTCGATAATGAGTGTTCTCACTTTGGGCAGCCACTCTTCATAACCTTCAGCGAATACTTGCTTCTCGCTGGTCTCAATATCGATTTTTAAAACATCAATGCGATCAATACCATATTTCCGGATCAGGGAACTCAGGCAGATGGCCGGAACTTTTCCATCCTTAAGGTCTTCTTCCACCACCATTCCCCACTTTCCTGAATTGTACTTATCATACACTTTCAGCTTCGTATCCTTATTCCACAGACCGCTGTTCTCGAAGTAGACATCTTTATACGGTGAAAGGTTTTTATGAAGCACTTCAAAATTCTCCGGATCCGGTTCAATGCAAATGACCTTTGATTCGGGGAATTCATTTTTCACGGTAATGGCAAACAGACCAACATTGGCACCACCATCGATCACGACTTTTGGTTTTTTTGCAAAATCCAACAAATAATAATTTTCGAGAAACACCTGGTAAAATGTAGGGAGGTCTGAGGTCTTGTTCCGGAGGAAGATGGGATGCTGAATCCGCGGGAGTCTGATGTTGCTTACCAGCCCGGCCTGGAATTTCAGGAAAAGTATGATCCCATTCCAGAATTTGTAGCGGACAATAAAAAGGGCAAGCTGTTTGAATCGCTGTTTCATAAACGGTAGCGTAATTTCTGAGTAACTACTGCTCCATTTACACCACTACTCTTACCTACTGCAAACAACTGCAAACGTGAGCACAAGCTGATGTAACAATATACAACTATTGTTAAATCTTTATGCCCGCGTGATTAATAAATTATAATGCTTGATGAAGTCAGGGTGTTTCATCCCATTCGAAATACTCATCTTTTTCCAACTCCAGCTCTTTCTTCTTTTGCGTTCCCTTGTTTTTAAACGCGTCCTTGAGCTCTTTCACTTCGCTCTTCAGATCACTGATAATTTTTTTCTTTACCGATTCCGTATCGTATACAACCCGATAGTTATCTGCAGTTCCTACAATTTTCAGATAAAGTTTACTCTGACCATTTTCCTCTCCAATGGCCTGCTGTGCTTCCAGGTCAACAGTCTTGTTCTTACGAAGCGGGGTAACAATGCGGTAATCAATCTGCTGGTCAAACGTATGCGTGCCACTGATTCGCAAGCTGGTAACGTTGGTCCGCACTTCCATCTGCGGAATGTAAACTGTTTTATTTTCAATATGAATATCATTCTTCAGGTCTGAAAACCGGAGCCTATTCAATCCCTCATCGTCATGAACATACCGGTTGAGCTTCTGCATGGGTTCGAAATTATTCAGCTCCCCGTTTTTGATCACCATGCTGATGTCAGCAATCAGTGTTTCCGGGAAAAGATGAAGGTCAGGTTTTAAGGTCATTTCAAGTGCCACATCGGCAAAGGCATTTCCCTTCAGGTGCTTATCTTCAATAAAGTTCTGCTGAAAATTTTCAAAGACATAGAAGACACTGTCAACCCGGATGCCGTTGAGCTTGAAGGAACTCACTACATCAATCGCTTTTGGATTATTGGCATCGATAATTCCGGAGAAGGTGAGATCACCGCCCATGGTTTTCAAAACAATATTACGCGACACCGCCATTTCATTCTTCACAAGGAGGTCACCTCTCAGGTCACGCGCATGAAAACGCTTATACCGAAGCGACTTTACATCACAGTTAAAATTCAGGTTAATATTCCGGGAGATATGGAAAGCGTATTCCTGCTTCCTGCCATCCTTAGGATCTCCAAATCCTATGGCAAAAAGCTGATCCATGTCAATGAAGTCTGACTTCAAATCCGTTTCAATACCAATAGGCTGATTTTCAAAAAGCAAAAAAGTGATCACATTCTTAAAAAAACCATTACACAAAAAATCACTGTTACCTACTTTTCCCGATACGTTGCTCAGTGCAAGATCATTGTTACTGAACTGAAGGGTTCCGCTCAGGTGCTGCAGGGGAACATTATCTGTACCGAATGTAAGGTTGATGTCCTGCAAATCTACGGTACCGGTTGTGGATACCCGTTGTGCCGTAGCACGCTTTTTCAGGAACTCAACTTTACCTTCAAACGAAACATCAGCCTGCAGCGAGCCGGACACGTTGCGTATGGATTCGATCGGATAGAAATCGTACAAAGCCGCAGCATCAATACGCCCTTTAAAGTCACAGATCACTTCAGGCTTGTCAAAGTTCTGTAAAACAAAATTGGCCGTGAATAACTCTTCATTAAGTTTTCCCGTGATGTTCTTCAGCACCAGAACGGCTTGTGCAGGGTCAGCCACTTCCATACTGGCAAAGGATCCATCGAGACTTGCTTCATCAATTTCAGCTTTGGTTTCCGGATGAAATATGGTGGCATTCTTAAAACCAAAATCAACCGAAAACGAAGGGCTCTTCCGTGCACTTATTTCTCCTTTCAATTTCGCAGTGAAATAAACATCGCCCTTGCTTCTGTATTTCGCAAAACGCTCTGACACAGATTCCGGTAAAAGGGAAAGCACAGTTTGTATGTCGGTATCTTTTCCAACCGTAGTGATATCGATGAGGTTTTTCTGCTTCCACGAATAATTTCCGCTTACTGAAAAAATATTCCCTTTCAGGTCAAGCTCTGAAGGTTTGATCTCAAGCCTGCGCTGCTCATCATCATACATCAATTCGCTTTTAACCATGAACCATTTTCCATCCAGGTACGATTTACCTTCAATACTAATCCGTTCCGTAGAAACCTCACCATCCGCTTCAATGGTATACAAATTTTCGCTTGTCTGAATAGAAGCGGTGAGAGCCTGGCTGGTGAACATCAAGTCCTGACGATCACCCAGGTCAAAGTAATGAACCCTCGTTTTTTTCAGACCAACATTCTTCAGTTCAAAGCTGATAACACCGGTGCCCGTTGACTTTTCATTTCCCTTCTTAAGAATGTCATAGTTTGTAACACCCTTGTCGTTAATCTTCAGGTTGGTTTCGCTTTCAAGAATATGAAGGCCATTGATAACATATTTTCCCCGCCAGACTTCTATCGGGTTAAGCTGAAAGGAAATGGTCTTCGCGGTAAGCAACGGATATTCACCGGGATGACTATCCTCTACATAAACCTCGTGGAGTACTATCGAGAGCTGGGGAAATCGCTCGAAGACCGAAACATCGATTTTCCCTACTTTAACCGGAGTATTAAGACTTTTATTAGCCTCGGTTATAAACTGGTGAATGATCTTATCCTTGAACAGGAAGACGGATACTACCAGTATAACGATCAGTACGATGACCGCCAGGACGCTGTACAATAGTATCTTCCAGAATTTTTTCAAGGTTAAAAAATAACGGGAAGAGTACTTCCCATTGCCTCCGCAAAAATAGTTGACAAATTTCAAACCAACCCAATAATGTTAAGGCATGGGTCGGCTTATCGCAGTACTAAACGATAGATTACAGTTTTGATGCCCTTGCCCGGAGCAGAAAATCAGCCAGTACCAATGCAGCCATAGCCTCAACGATGGGTACAGCTCTGGGGACAACACACGGATCATGCCTTCCTTTTCCACTTACCGTTGCCTCATTACCGTGTTTATCAACACTGGCCTGATCCTGCATAATGGTGGCTACGGGCTTGAATGCAACATTGAAATAAATATCCTCACCGTTGGAAATACCACCCTGTATACCGCCCGAAAAGTTTGTCTTCGTCCGGATCTTACCATCTTCCGTGTAGAACTCATCGTTGTGCTGAGAACCACGAAGCGTTACACCTTCGAAGCCACTGCCATATTCAAAACCTTTAACGGCATTGATACTTAACATGGCCTTACCCAGCTCGGCATGAAGCTTATCAAACACGGGCTCACCCAAACCCACGGGTGTATTTTTAATCACACAGGTAACAATACCGCCTATGGTATCACGGTCTAACCGGACCTGATCGATCAATGCAATCATTTTTTCGGCTGTATCAACATCGGGGCAACGAACGATGTTGTCCTCGGTCTTCGTCAAATCAAGATTACTATAATGTGGAGCCTGTATTTCACCTACCTGTGAAACAAAAGCCTGAACTTCCACGCCATGTTTTTTTAACAGAAGCTTAGCGATTGCACCGGCTGCCACGCGGGCTGCCGTTTCACGAGCTGAACTTCTTCCGCCACCACGGTAATCACGGTTACCATACTTTGCCTCATAGGTGTAATCAGCATGCGATGGCCTGAACGTTTCAGCGATGTGACTATAATCTTTGCTGCGTTGATCCTGATTCTCGATTACAATGGCGATCGGTGTGCCTGTAGATTTTCCTTCAAAAACTCCGCTGAGTATCTTGAAAAGATCATCTTCTTTCCGCTGCGTAGTAATTTTAGATTGACCTGGTTTTCTGCGATCCAGTTCTTCCTGAATGAAGGCCTCATCAATTTCAAGGCCGGCAGGACAACCTTCCAGAATAACGCCAATGGCAGGGCCATGGGATTCTCCGAAGGTGGCAATCTTAAAAAGTGTTCCGTATGAGTTGCTCATGCGGGGCCGAAGTTAATGTTTAAAGTTTAAAGTTTAAGGCTGACATCTGAACTTTAGACCCAAACATTATTTAAGCATGTGATTTTCTGAACAGAAAGAATACAGACAAGCCCAGAATCACGATGATAAACCCATTGAAAGCCCAACGCTGCCATCGGGTATCAGACATCATCTGAAGCTGATTATCCGTTGTGGTTATCTGATCGTAAAAATTCCCCATGTCACTGGATTGAATGACTTCATTTTTCCGGCTTTCACCCTTTACGTTTACGCTAAGTTGTGAGCGAAGGGTGTCGTATCTTTTTTGTTTGGGATTGAAAAATACCCATTGAAAATAATCACCCATATTAAACTGACCGGGCTCCTTCGGTATGAGAAAATATCCAAATGATTTTGTTCCGGTAACCCGGTTTTGTTCGCGGTTAATGTTCTGCCTTACGTTGGGTTCATAAAACTCAAAGTTGTTGTTTGACTTCATGATCGGTTTTTCAATGGCTGAAATATTCCCTTCACCATACACATTGAATTCATATCCGGTACTGATCCCGGTTTCCAGGTTAGTAGTACGCATGTGTTCATCGAGGTGATAATCTCCTACCGCTACCACATCCCGCAGGGGATGTGGAGGAAGTTCTTTTACCCGGACTGTTTTAGGTTTGCTGGTAAACGTTTTAAAATCTTCTTTCCGGTTAGGCCCAAAAGCAGAAGGGTTTTTCGCCACTTTATACTTGATCATTTGCAGATCGAAAGCCGGAAAAACGACAGGCTCGGCATTAAGTGGGTAAAGTGTGGACTGGTATATCTTATACTGATTATAGCGCTTGCCATTCAACATCACACTCTCTCCCTCGATGTTTTCAATTTGAAAGTCTTCTTCCCAGCAGTCAGCAGGTTTTACTTTCTTTAAAATCTCTGCCAGCTGATTCGCTACTTTATAAAAAGTAAGCTGTGCCTGATTATCATCGGAAACAAAAAAGGAAATGGTAGTGGTGAATCCCTCACCTACATATACTTCATCCTTACTGGTTGTCAAGGCAACAAATGCATCGTCTTTGATATCCACGTATTCAGTTTCACCGCGACCGAAAAAGTCATCAGGCTTGTCGAAGAAACTTTTGAAGGGATCGCGTTGCTGTACCGGTGGACCTACTTTGACTTTCTTACCGTTTACGGTGATGGGTTTGTCATTCACTTTCATGGTGAATGAAGGAACGTTGATAAGCCCCTGTCTTACCGAAGCATAGTTCATGATCACACTTTGTGAAGAAGATACCTGTCCATTCATCATGCTGGTCATCGACTGATTGGACGTACCCCGCTTGCGAAAGCCTTCGATATCGGGGAAGTTGTCGTAACTCTTCAGTCTTTCGTTATGAACGGTAACCGTAATCGTCCATCCCTGATTTTCTCCGATCTCATCAGGACCAAGCGTGATCTGTACATTCTGCGCCTGAGCAGAAAAGCCCAGGCCTATACATACTAAAACCGAAAACAGATTAAATGAAAATAAACTTCGCATACGCTGATTCAACTCCGGCACTAATCTTTACAAAAATAGGGAAATTTGACGTGAGGGGAAATACCGCGTTAATCCTGTCTGCCGACAGGCAGGCGTTATCCGTTAATCGTGACCTTTGACAGGATTGTATTTTACAAGAACGATTAATGGATAACGATAACATCACTCACGGATTAGGAGCTGCTTCCTTGTTCAGTGAATTAATCCACGCTGCGATCTTTAACGCTTCGCCCCGCGGAACCTGTGGCATAGGTGCCATGGGTGTTTCATGCTCCGGCCAGTTCTTTGGCTCAGGATTGTAGATGAGTTGAACGATCCGTTCGTTGGCATACTTCCGTTTAGCGATATCCGTAAATGCAGGCCCGACCTGGCGCTTGCTTACATTGTGGCAGGCCGTACAGGTATTCTTCACCAGCAGCGGTTCAATTTCTGCATACGTTGGTGCTTTTGATTTTGTAGCTGTCGTTTTAACGGGAGTTGCTTTTATTGCCGATACAGAACGTTTTGTACTTAACTCCGAAGGCAGAAGTTTCACACCATCCGGGATATTATTCAACGTGTAATAGGCGGTTGGATGTAAAACAGACGATCCATCAGTTGACCGTATTCCCGGCAGACTGATCTCATGTAAATAATATTGACGAAGATTATCGATCACTATCCGTACTTTCATTCCGTCAGCCGAAACCTTTACCCCTTTGAAGTTAAGTTTCTCTTCATTCACGGTTGGACTTCCATACACCGGGTGATATTTGTAGATAAAACTTCTGCCCGCATACGAAGCCAGGTCTTCTGCTTTACTTTTTTCCACCGGGCGTGTGAATTCAATTTCAAAACCATCAGGCATCGCACGAACCGTTTTCATTTCCATCGGCACCTTGCCTGTCCACTTCAGCATTTGTAAACCGGAATTGGTTGTTCCGGCAGATCCCCAGCCACGGTTGGTTTCGCCTACAAACAAACTTCCATCGTGACCCCAGTTCATACGCAGCACTCCGGATTGAAAGCCTGATTTGAAATCAAAGGCTACACCCTGCAGTTCACCTTTTACCTCCTCCATCACCACACGCATGATCTTGCTTTGTCCCTGATCGCCTACAAAAATTTGTCCGACAAACGGGCCAAACTTTCCGGCTGTTTCATCACGTATAATCTCTGAATTTGAGATTCCTAAAATACCGTGTGGCAACCATACGGATGGCAGCGTGAGTTCCGGGAACTCTTTCTTCATGGTATAAAGGAAGTTTGGTTTTTCATCTACGATGTTTTCCGGCTTAACGTATTGTCCGTTCTTCTTCACTTTGCGCTCATCGATCTTAGCCAGGAATTGTTCTTCTGTAAGTTTTACCGGAGAGTTCGGTACACCTGTCCATTTCAAACCGGCCGGATGCCCGGTGAAACTTCCTTTCTTTACGTGCCATATTCCACCTGATCCCATCCAGTCGCCCTGGTTATCATCGTAAAATAATTCGCCATCGATCATACCGAGTCCGCAGGGTGAGCGCATACCGGTGGCCCAGGGTTCAAGCGTTCCATCCGGATGTATCTTCATTACCCAACCGCGCATAGGGCGTTTACTTTCACCGCGCCACCATTCTTCATCCCCGAATGCTACGTTACCGGAGACAAAGAAATTACCGGCAGGATCAATCTTCGGCCCGAATGAATATTCATGATAGTGCCCCGAGATGGGCCAGGCATAAACCGTTTCATATACATCGGCCTTGCCGTCACCATTGGTATCTGAAAGTTTTGTAAGCTCTCCGCGTTGCGCTGCATACAACGAGCCGTCTTTATAAGCAAGGCCAAGCGGCTCATGTAAACCAGAGGCAAACAATGTATATGTTGGCGTATGATTGTTTTCATTACCCGGATTCTCAATAACCCATACATCGCCCCTGCGTGTGCATAAGGCAATCCGTCCATCCGGCAAAGTCGCTACACCACCCACCTCAAGCAAAACATTTTCTGGTGCCGGGATGGTGACGATCCGGTAATAGTCATCTTCCGTTACACCCTGTGCAACCGCCAGGGAGAAGATCGACTGGAATACTACTACAGCTATAAAATTCTTTATCCTCTTGTTCATAACCATTGCTTCAATTACCAAATGATTGTGTACTTCACATTACTTTCTACCACTACTACCAGTTCCTTCTTACCGTTTACTTCACGCACTGTAGCAGGTGTACCGGATTTGATGTAGAACTGCTTATCTATGGCATATGAGCCATCCGGCAGGGTAATAATAGATGAGCCCTCAGCCAGCTTATAGTATAATCCGGTTTTCGTACCGCGGTTTTTGATCACAACCTCATGCGTGATCGATCTGTCCTGATCATCCGGATAAATCTTGTCTTCCACTTCGAGCCCCTGATACACATATTTAAATACAGGTCTCCCGGTTGATTCTTCAATGGCATAACCCTTCGTACGGAATTCGCTTTCCTTGCTCATGGCAGGGAACGCTTGAATTGGGCTGGACAGAAAAGCCAGTGGTTGATTCATAAACGTAAACTGTGCTGCTCCCCTGGGTTTGAATGAACCATCACCCCGATCATGCCACATGGGGGTAGCATCTACAAACTGGCCGCGCCATACACAGGCCAGGTTTCCGGTTTCCATATCATACACATAGTGTGTTCCGCTGGGGTCACCCACTCCAATGCTGTGAGTCAACCGTTGGTTACGGTCACCTTTAAAATCTACAAAGGCACGCAGCAATCTGGGCTCATTGCCAACACCGATCAGTATGGGTGATGTTGGGTTGTCACTCGGTGGATACGAATTAAATGCCTGAAGTTCTTTCGGATAGGTAGAAGGTGTGCTTACGGCCAAGCGAAGTCGCGGAGGCATCCATGAAGCGGTTTTAAAATTCAGAATCTCAAAAGGATATGTTCCTGCACTGAGTTTTCTGGAAACCTTATGTGTACGCCATACGTCACCACGCTGCAGGTCGATTATCGTCTCACCGTTAAGTTTCATAACAGTGCCACCTGTTGTTGCAAGAACGAATTGATAGGTGTCGTCAACGGGAATTGTTATGCTGCCCGAATACACCACACCATAATTGTTTTCATCATCAATAATTTCAGCAGTAAGCTGAGGTGTTGTTCCTGTCTTTACAGGTTTTAAGGTCGATAGTGACGACACATCCTGAAATTCTCCTGAATACGTTTTATAGGTGATCTCACTGGCTGTCACCTTGCTTTCTTCCATCAGTCTGTACCGGAAATTCCGGATAGCAACCGGTCCGTGATCCCCTTGTATCATAATTGGGCCCGTTGGTTTTTCATTGTTTTCAACCGGACCACCCGTAGGTAATGGCACTTCAACATTATCGTGAATGCGTACACCATTCAATTCGACATACTCAAACCTGGCGTTAGCTATTTTCTTTCCGGCTGCATCAAACCGGGGAGCCTGAAATGAGATCTTCAATGTCTGCCAAAGACCGGGCGCCTTTGCCGGATTACTGAGCGGTGCCTTCCCCATATAGATCTTCGCTGGATCTGTCTCCCAGTTCCGGTAGATACCTCCGATATCGGAGTACTTCGGATTCTTTACACCCCAGCTGTCAAGCAGCTGAACTTCATAACGACCCTGAAGATAAATTCCGGAGTTAGATCCTTTCGGCAGCATCACCTCCAGCTCAAGTTCAATGTCACCGTGTTCAAAGGTGGTGATGATGTGATCTTTTTTCACTTCATCATTTATGTTCAGCAGAATTCCTTTGCCCGCAACAAATGTCACGGCTTTCAGTGGTTCGGCAACCGGAACTGTTTTCGACTTTTTGTTTTTCTTATCCGCCCCGGCAGGTGCTTTAATGACTTGCTGATGAATGTCTATTCCCGGATTCATGGTTACATCACCCACAATCTGCCAGTTTCCGGTCTGGGGCTTAAAGAACGAAAGGTCATCAAGAGAAATGACTTTCAGGGGAGTCTCCTGTGCATATGCACATGCACTCAGCAATACCATGAAAGTCAGAAGAATTTTTTTTCTGGGGTTCATCTGGTTAATGATTTTTTCAGGCGCCTAATATCACGTGATCTCTCATCAATCACAAAAAATATTATTTGAATGAAAGCGAAGTCTCAATGATTAATTCAGAATTAATTCGGAATTAATCCGAAAAATCAAATCCGGTTTCAGAAAGCGGCTTTTAACCCATGCTTTTCTTAAATACCTTTAGGGCTGAGTATAAAAATAAAATGAGTCTTCTCGATAAAATCAAATCTCTTTCGCAGCAGTATAGCAATGATGTAGTAGCCTTTCGCAGACATCTGCACGCCAATCCTGAACTATCCTATCAGGAGTTCAATACCGTAAAGTATGTGGATGAACAGCTCCGGTCGTTCGGTATTGCTACAAAATCATTAGCCACTACCGGACTGGTTGCTGAGGTCAAAGGCCAGAATCCCGAGAAGAAGACCATTGCACTCCGTGCCGACATGGATGCATTACCTATCCTGGAGGCAAACAACGTTCCGTATAAATCAAAAAATGAAGGTGTCATGCATGCGTGCGGTCATGATGTGCACACTTCATCGTTACTGGGTACAGCAAAGATCCTTAATGCGCTGAAAGATCAGTTTGAAGGCACGGTGAGATTTTTATTTCAGCCTGGTGAAGAAAAGAACCCGGGAGGTGCTTCCTA
>DASXWH010000069.1:0-4324 GCA_036503775.1 Ohtaekwangia sp. | reverse complement strand
GGAGGATAATGAAATTGCATTTGAACTGGGCAGACAAATTGCGAAGCAAGGCTGGATCGTGTTAACAGGCGGTCGCAGTTTCGGAATTATGGATGCTGCCATGAAAGGTGCCTGCGATGCGAATGGTTTAACCATTGGGATACTCCCCGACAGCAACGACAAGAATGCCTCTGAAAATGCACAGATCCGCATTGTTACCGGTATGGGCAGCGCCCGCAATCTGATCAATGTTCTTTCCAGTAACATCATCGTAGTGTTAGGCATGGCGGCTGGTACAGCTTCTGAAGTTGCCCTGGCCATCAAATCCAATAAAAAAGTAATTCTGCTCAACCAGGACGAAATCACCATCCGCTTCTTTAAGAACATCGGAACATACCGTGTGATGGTAGCCAAAACGGTTGATGAAACTATCGCACAGATCAAGGATTACCTTGCCGTTCACGCTACTCAAAGCTATCACGCAGAATAAGCACTGATCCGGTTGCATAACATCTGTGCAACTAATCTGAAATGTTGCACTGGCTCCGACCTGATATTCCGAAGGTCTCCAATAACCTGTTTCACTCTTGCGGGTTATACTATTGAAGCTATTTTCCCTGATTCAAAGGCATTTTAAGGCACTGCCCAGCGCTAATGCGCCTCTCCATTTCATCGGGATACTCAGCAAAAGGCTTGATTTTATTTGATATATTTAGATAACCCCCAAATCGAAACTAACCATGCGCCAGGGTTTTCGATATGTGTTCTTTGCGGTGTCACTTCTTTGCCACCCGGCAGCAGGTCAGCCTTTTAACCTGGGGTTTGACCATTATACAACCGACAATGGTCTTTCACAGAACGAAGTATTTGATATTGTTCAGGACCATCAGGGATTCATCTGGTTTGGAACAGATGAAGGTCTTAACCGGTTTGACGGCCATGAGTTCAAGGTCTTCAAAAATGAAAAAAACAATATCCACAGTGTCATTGGCAACTCCATCCAGGCATTGAAAGTAGACCAGCGTGGTATTCTCTGGATAGGAACAACCAATGGCATAAGCCGCTACTACCCGGATACAGAACTTCTGGAACAACTGCAGGCCGATCGGAAAGATCCGGCCAAACCCAATGGCACCAGTGTCCGTGAGATGGATATTCATCCCGATGGAAGTATATGGATATCGTACCTGGGCGATGGACTGGATATTTATGATCCGGATAAAAATATATTTCAACATTACTCCAGCAATGAGGCCAATACATTCCGGATCAAAAACGATTACATCACGCCCATTCTGTTCCTGTCCAATGGTGATAAATTTTTGGGAAGCCGGGAAGGCATTCTGGTTATCGGACATGACAACATTCCCCTGACCGATGAGGAAAGCATGAAGCGTTATCCCTGGCAAACACAGATCGATAATTCCATCATGTGTTTTCAGCTTGCCCACGATGGCAAAACACTTTGGATAGGAACGGAACTGAACGGCCTGTATGAAATTGACCTTCCCACCAAACAGGTAAAGAATTACACAACTGAAAACAGTGCGCTCAGCTTCAACAACAATGTTCCTACCCTGTATGAAGATTCAAAAAATAACCTGTGGATAGGCGGTGAAGCCATTCACCTGCTGGACCAGAAAAAGAACATTATCATTCCCTACGATGAGAATGGTGTTCAGGGAGAAGTGATCCAGAAAAATCCGATCCTTGCCATTTACGAAGACCGGAGTCAGAACATCTGGCTGGGAACGTACCGGTTAGGTGCCCTCAAACACAATCCCGGTAGCGGACAGGTTCTGCATTTTCATAAGAACCAGGGTGAAGGGAGCATCCGCGATGACAAAGTATTATCGTTTAATGAAGACCTGCAGGGAAACCTCTGGGTAGGAACAGATGGTGGCGGGCTTTTCAAACTCAAGAGTGACACAAAGAAATTTGAACAGGCGCCTTTAAGTCAGTTATTCAGTTCGCAGGTAATCAAATGTATTTACCGCGATAAGGCAGGATACTTCTGGATGGGAACCTGGGATGGCGGAATGATCCGCTACCATCCGGAAAGGCCATCGGTTGAAGTGTTTAATTCCGAGAAAAATAATTTCAAAAGCCGGCATGTCTGGGATATCAAAGGTGACAGTATGGGAAACTTATGGGTTGGTACATTACGCGATGGACTTTGTTATTTTAATCCGCTTACTAAAAGTTATCGCTATTATAAAAACGATCCCAATGATCCTGCCTCGCTGGTCAACGATGACGTGATGTGCCTGTATACCGATTCGCAAAATGCGTTATGGATCGGAACATCCAAAGGTGTAAGTGTACTTCAGTCAGGTGCTGAAAAATTTGACAACCTGAGCTCTGCCGATTTCGGCTTTTTGAATATGAATATCCTTTGCATTTATGAAGACCATCTCCACCGGATATGGCTGGGAACAAATGGCGGGGGAATCATTGTCATAGACCGAAACCGTAATATCCTGAAAGTAATAACCGAAAAAGACGGTTTATCCAGCAGTACCATATGTGATCTTCAGCCCGATGATCACCGGAATGTATGGGTGAGTACCTACAATGGTTTGTTCAGAATTTCAGTGACAGATTTTGCTATATCCGAAGTACCACCCTTTATCGGGTTACAGGGAAAAGAGTTCATCACCCACTCGGGATTCAGATTTAAAGACGGAAGGCTTCTGTTTGGCGGCATGCACGGGTTTAATATTTTTCATCCCGACAGCCTGAAGTTTGAACACAGCAACACCAACATTGTGTTCACCTCGCTAAAGATCCTCAATGATGAGATCGTCCCCGACTCCCTGTATCATGGCCAAACCGTACTCACAAAATCCATAACCCTCGCTGATGAGATCAACCTCTCACACGAAGACTATTCGTTTACCCTTACCTATTCTCCATTGGTGTATACCTGGCAAAATGATCTTCATTATGCTTACATGCTTGAACCGCTCGATGAAGACTGGCAGTACACAACATCCCAATCCAGATCAGTTCACTATACAAACCTGGCACCCGGTCAATATACGTTGAACGTAAAAGCTTCATTCGACCGGCATGCGTGGTCGTCTGTAAAGACCATCACCATAAATATGAGTCCGCCCTGGTGGGCCTCTACCGGGTTCAGAATTGCAGTACTCCTTTTTGTATCTTCGGTGCTGATCGGTATCTATCGCTTTCGGGTTGGTTTTTTGAGCAAGCAGAAACGGAAACTTGAAGCCCTTGTAAGCATCCGCACGTTTGAGCTGCGTCAGTCCAACGAAGAGATCCAATTACTGCTGGCCGAATCTGCTGAGCAGAAAAAGCATATTGAATTCAAGAACATTGAGCTGAATGAAGTAAACGAAAAGCTTCAGGAACAACGCAACAACCTGGAGCAACTCGTAACCAGGCGAACCGAAAAACTGAACCAGACGCTTCATGAACTGGAGACGTTTATCTACCGCGCCTCGCATGACCTGCGCGGACCTATCTCCAGCATGCTTGGTCTTGTTCAGATCATCTCGCTGGAGAAAAATCACCTTCCACAGGATAAGCACTTTGAGTTTCTGAAAAAGACAATCATCAAACTGGAGCGTACCCTACAGAAACTTATCCAAAAATATTCGATACAAAACAGCACGCTCGTCCATGAGCAGGTCACCAAAAAATCATTACTCGCCTTGATCCATCGTCTCACGAAAGAAATCGCCAGCTTCAGGGCTGCGGACTTTGAGATCAACATACAGGAAGACATCGCCTTTGAAACGGATATCACCATCCTCAGCATCATCCTCACCAACCTGCTGGAGAACGCTTTTTTCTTCAGTGACCGGGCTGTTAACACCAAAGTTCTTTTTGCCATCACGCAGCGTGAGCACCGTGTTACGATCAACATACAGGATCACGGACCGGGTATCAAGCCGGAGATCCGCGACAAGATTTTCACCATGTTCTTCCGGGGAAATGAAGACTCAACCGGTAACGGTCTTGGCCTGTACCTCGTACAGAGTGCCCTGAATAAAATCAACGGAAGCATTGAAATAGATACAGAAGTGGGAAGTTACTCCCGCTTCACCGTAGTACTGGATTAATAAAAAATTTAAGCTGACTATTTCTTCACTACCGTAAACTCCACCCTGCGGTTGTTTGCCCGGCCTGCATCAGAATCATTGGTATCTATTGGTTTTGATTCACCATAACCATGTGCCGTGAGACGATAGCTGTCAATGCCCTGGCTGATAATGTAATCCACTACTGCCTGTGAACGTCCCTGTGAGAGACTGGCATTGTATTCATCTGATCCCTTGTTATCGGTATGACCGGATACTTCAATCTCTACCGAAGAATT
>DASXWH010000068.1:0-5083 GCA_036503775.1 Ohtaekwangia sp. | reverse complement strand
GTTCCCTATTTCCCGTACAAGCTGAATGCGAAATCGGTTGAAGCAAGACAACGAAAAATATCACCCACCATTTATGCCAGTGAATTTGAATTGATTAATGAAGAGTACAACCGTTTTTTGAGTTATCTGATAGACCACAAGCTGACGGAGCAGTACGAGCGCTATAAATTTGATCTTTCCCGGTATGATGAACCGGCACGTTCGTTCATGATCGGATACTCGCGCCCGGTAATCCCCTCCAAGAAAGAAAAATACTTTACGCGTTATCCGGCCGTTAGTCTTCCGTATGAAGGTGCAGTGGCGTATTGCGAATGGTTAACAGAACAATACAATAATACAGCGGACCGAAAGTATAAGAAGGTGAAGTTTCGCCTGCCCACGTTAAAGGAGTGGCAGATCGCAGCACTCGGGAATCCCAAGTTTACCACCTGGGAACTGGATGACAATATTGTCAAGGTAAGTGTTCCGAAAAATGATACGGAGGAGTTATCCAAGGACTTCAGGGAAGTCCCGGTGAAAGGAAATGATATTCAGTATCCCTGGTATGGAGCGTATAACTATCGGAACAAAGCGTTGAACAGCCGTGGATGTGCACTGGGTAATTTTAAATTCCCCGATAACTTTAAACCTTGCGCATCTCCCAGAATTCAAAATGCAGATGGATGGAATATGATGGGTCCAATTGGTACCTATTTCCCCAACGGTGCGGGCTTGTTTGATGTCGTGGGCAATGTGGCCGAGATGATCGATGAAAAAGGAAAGGCGTGTGGAGGAAGCTGGAATCACGTTCCGGAAGAATCAACCATCCGAAGCATCAATACTTATGATAAACCGGATGCAGCTGTTGGCTTCCGTGTGTTTATGGAGATCATCGAACAATAACAAGGCATGTTTTTCAAAAGCCTGGATAAAAAATCAGACGAAGAATTAATGCGCCTGGTGCAGCAAGGGAATAGCCATGCTATGACCGAGTTGTATCAGCGTTACAGCCGTAATCTGCTCCGGTATTTTTACCGCATGCTTTGGAAAGAGGAACCTAAGGCGCAGGATTTTCTGCACGATCTTTTTGTGAAAGTGATTGAAAATGCGAGCCGTTTTAATCCGGATCAGAAATTTTCAACCTGGTTGTATTCGGTAGCTCACAACATGTGCAAGAATGAATATCGTAAACAGGCGTTTCGCCAGGCTATGGATGGCAGAATCATACCTGAACGCCTCTTTGAAGATATAACACATCGCCAGATGGAAGCACAGGAATTTCAACAAGCGCTCGATGAGGCGCTGGATAAACTCAGCGAAGATGAAAAGCATCTCTTCATGCTGCGTCATGAAATGGAAATGCCACTGGAAGAAATCGCACAAGTATTGAATTGTCCTTTAGGAACAGTGAAGTCAAGACTGTTTTATGTGAAACGCAAACTTGCTACTATGCTATACAAGTATCAAACCGTAAAGAAATAGATTATGAATCGTGCTGAAAAACTGGAAGAGCTACTTTCATCAAAAACCTTTGATGAGTTGACATTGTCAGAAAAAGAACTGGTGCTCAACGAACTTGGATCGGAAGAGCAATACGAAGCCATGAGAAAGATCGGGGTTACATTGGTTAAGAGAACGGCCGGTCTTTCTCCCGATCCCAAAATCTTGAAATCATTGCAGCACTACATGCATGGTCAACAGAACGGTTTCACGTTAGCGGGGGTGTTTACATTCCGGATGCCGGTGTATGCATCTGTACTTCTGATTATTCTTTTCAGTATAGCAGCTGGTGTAATTTCCCGGAAGACAATGCCGGTGGCGAATTCTCCCGTAACCGTTGTTAAAACGGATACGGTTTACCTGACAACCAAAGCGGATACCATATTTCAGGAGCGGGTGATTTACCGCTATGCGAAGTTGAAAAAGTCGTTTCCACAACAGCTGAACCAAACCGTGCAGGCAGAACCACTGCAGCAACAGACTCAGATAACCGGTGTGAACATGAAAGAAAGTGAAGCGCTGGAAAAATTATTGGTGTCCGGATCGCGGTGATCTGTTACTTCGCCTCACTCTGGTTCCATTCATAAACTTTTTCAGCGATCTCGGTAAGCAGCTCTGGATCTTTTTCCAGCGTATTACCAATAACAATAAGATCAGCTCCTGCCTCCAGGGCATTGGAAGCTTTCTGTGGGGTGTTGATTCCACCGCCTACGATAAGGGGAACTGCGATGGTCTTTCGTACAGCTGCGATCATTTTTGCACTGATCTCCTTTTCAGCTCCGCTGCCGGCATCGAGGTATATCGACTGAAGGCCTAGCATTTCTCCGGCCATTGCAGTGCACGCAGCCAAAGAAAATTTATCATCGGGAATTGGCGTGGTATTGCTGATGTAGGCAACGGAGGTGATGCGCCCGGAGTTGATCAGCATATAGCCGGTTGGAATTACTTCCAGTTTTGTATTTCTGATTACGGGTGCAGCCACTACATGTTGTCCGATCAGTAATTCCGGATTTCTTCCGGAGATGAGTGAAAGAAACAGCAGGCCGTCAGCATTGGGTTCAACCTGAATGGAATTCCCAGGGAAAATAACAACCGGTATTGAGCTGTTCTCCTTTATCTGCCGAACAACACTGGAAAGATTCGTAGTAGTCACCAGGCTGCCACCTACAAAAAAATAATCGATACAATTCTCACTGGCCAGGTTGATCAGGTGTGAGAGCTTTGATGCATCCTCTGCCTTGTCGGGATCAACCAGTACAGCAATAGATTTCTTTCCGCGCTTATGCCGCTCGCGAAGCGATTCAAGAATGGTCATGCGTCCTTTTCTTTCTTGGCAGACTGTGACTCGAGGTATTCAGAGAGTTTTTCTTTGGCGAGATTCAGCAGGAATACCGATGCCTGGCTGGCCAAAGCAGTTCCGATCTGTGCCACAATGCCTGGCGCAGAGGATGATTCTTCCATTTCAGCTTCTTCGGTTTCTGCGTTGTCTTCACGAACCAGTTTTAGTTTTTTTACTTTACCCTTGTGCTTCTTCTTCTTTGTTTCGGAAAACTGACGCACAGCAAAGTAGGTGAGAGCCAACGCGCCACCTATGATAAGGGCGTTCGTAACGATCTTCTCTGTTCGTTCGGAAATTGATTTTACTTCATCTTCAAGTTCCTGGCGGTGATGCGCTGATTTTTTCAGCAACTGACTTTTCGGATCATCGGACTCAAGCAATTCCATACTAGTTGTTTTCTTTTTCTTTTTTTTTCTTCAGTATTCCTATAAGTTGTTTTTCAAACGATCCGCTGATGGAATCACGGAAGAGAAACAACACCAACGCCAATACAAGGTAAATTCCGGCTACAATACTAAAGCCAGAAAATTTACCCAACGATTCTCCGATTTTAATAGCGACACCAATGCTGATCAACATGATAAACAATGTTAAAGCAAAGGCCAGAAACACAAATACAATTGCTTTACCCAGTGTTTTGGCAACATCTTCCTGGATTTCAAGCTTCATCAGTTCAATACGGGCTTCAACATAACCGGTAACATTGCTTACCAGTCCGTCCAGCTTGAACAATTTCAAAAGGGATTCTTTTAACACAGCAAATAGTTTAGTGCAATATAGACAGAAGAACAGAAGATTGGAATGAGGCTGACTTACTTCTCTTCGAACTCAATCAGCTTTTCCATAAGCGTAGTATCTCCTCCGGAAACGGCCTGTTGCTGAAGGATAATTCCATAGGGCGCACTCAGGTAGTAGGTGTGCGTTGTTGAATCCGGAATGTGATAGGTAAACTGGCAAACGTAAACGGAGTCAAACGACTGCCCTGAAATTCTCAGGTTGGGTATGATCTTTTCAATACAGGCGTTGAATTTGCCTTCCTTGTTTTCGCCATCCCAGCAGAAGCCCGGCCGGTTTAACAGGAACATGCGGTCTCCGATAAATAAACTTCTGTTCTTTGCAGACACCGGATATATAAGTGATGGCTCTTCATTTTCCTGGGGAAGTATACCATCATAATAAGACCACTCTCCGCTTTTCGTGCGTGGATTGGTTTTGGCTATTATGCGGTAGTGCTTTTCTGCATTGGCACTTTGTTGCTGATAGGTAAGATTGAGTGTTCTGGTGTTTCCCTGGTTCAGGTAAATAAGGGAGAATGGAATGAAGAAAAAGGTGAGCAATAAAAACACAAATCCGGCAAGTCTGTACTTGAGGGTAATTCTTCCCAGTCCACTGGCCAGTTCAATGGGGAGCTTCTGAAGCACCGGAACCGGAAAGAAGATGATAACTCCAATCAGGTTAAAGAGAAAGTGAGCGATAGCAATACTGATGGCGCTTGATGTATTTGCATTGAGCGTTGCCGCTATAAATGCCGTTATGGTCGTGCCCACATTGGCACCCATAATAAACGGTGCTGCCTGACGAAGAGTGGTGATCTTCTTGGCGACAATAGGCACTACCACGGAAGTAGTGATGGTGCTTGAGCGGATGGCTGCAGTGGTGAGCAACCCCCATCCAAAAGATTTCAGTTGATTCTTGAAGAAGAACCGTGCGAATGCTTCGGGAGACTTGGCTTCCAGCAGATCTGAAATGAGTTTTCTGAAAATGAGTATGGAACTGAATAATAAAGCCAGCGCTATTACTGCGAGGATGAATGGACTGGGTATGGATTCCAGCAGGAAATTTATCACGGGACTGAAGCCTGACCAGAAATGGTTCACGGTATTCTGTACAGGCTGACCAACAGGTGAAAAAAAGTAATGGGCGATATTCGCTGAAATGGTGGACAGAAAGCCATAATAATATTCCAGCGGGAAGAGTATAAATACGGTAAGCAGGTTGAAGAAGACATGATATGATCCGGCAGCTACGGCACGCCTGAATTCTTTTTTCCGGTTGATGAAACCCAGCGAAACAATTACTGCGGTAATGGTAGTACCTACATTAGCACCCATAATAATGGGAATGGCATTTTCCAGTGTTATGGAGCCGGATGCCACCAGTGCTACTACCAATGATGTGGTAGTAGAGCTGCTTTGAAGCATGGCCGTAATAAGTAATCCGATGAAGAGTGCAGTAAAAGGATTGAAGGTAGCCTGCAGTATAGTA
>DASXWH010000067.1:0-4426 GCA_036503775.1 Ohtaekwangia sp. | reverse complement strand
CGATGATTTTCAAGCATGGTGTAGTGAGTGTGAGGTAATACGACAACACGAAGACGGATGGAATGATGAGTCAATGCGATTTGCAGATATAAGGCTGGTCTGCGAAGAATGTTACTTTGAGATGAAAGAGGTTAACCTCGGGTATCGGTGAAACTGCGCCCAACATTGTATTCCATGAATAAGCCTCTGCTTCCGGCGTCGATACGAATTTAGTGTATTAGCTATTACGATGCGCATTCTGGGTGATTTTTCGACAAATGCTGTATTCGAAAAAAATGAATACTCTGTCAAGGGTGGTGCGTAATGAGCCAGGGCGAATGGAGCACCATTCACGATAGCCCTTGAAAGGGTATTCATTTTTTTGTAACTTCCATTTGAACGAAAAATCAAAGATGCCATGCTTCCATTAGTGATCGGCGAAAAGGTATCGTAGTCACAGTTTCTCTTGAGGTTTATAAGAACCCAGGCCACAAACTATAAGAAGAGATCAAAAGTCTCACACATTGTTAAGTGGTCCTGGGTTTATTTTTTGATTAGCCATATTAAATCAGTTGCGGCATTTGATTTAGTCATTCAAATTAATTTGACTCTTGACTAAGTGGTAAGTCCTATTCGATAAGGCGTTTGGTTTTTCAGTACTGCGTAAATCTTTGAAGTCAATTTTCGAGCGATGATAATGATGGACCGTTTGCCTGTTAGTCGTTGCTTCAGTTCGTTGTATCGTTGTGCCAGCAGAGGATCTTTTTGGATAGCTGACCAGGCGCATTCGATCAGCGAACTTCTCAACGCGTTGTGCCGCCGGTAGGTCAGGGAGCCTCTCCAGTCATGTTCTCCGCTGCTGTGGGAATAAGGACGGAATCCGATGAAGCCATTGAATTTTTTGAAGGAACAAAAGCGGTTGATGTCTTCGATTTCGCAGAGCAATTCAACGGTGGTGAGTGGTCCGATCCCCGGAATGGTGCGCAGGAGGCGGGCTTGCTTTCGATATCTGGCCTCGCGCTGGAGTCTACGGACTTCGACGGAAACCTTGAGAAAGTGTTTATGCAGGAAATCATATTGCTCTAATAGCCGGTCAAGGGTGAGACGTGTACTGGCATCGGGCAGTTGAACCTTCCTGAGCCACTGAAGAAAGCGTTTCGACCAGTTGGGATTATCAAACTCTTCTGGTATTGGAATTCCCGTGAACAGGAATTTGTCTTTGATACGGTTCTTGACACGTGTCTGATCTGCCTGTAATCTTTTACGATATCGGAATAGTTGTCGATCCCCCTCGGTGACAAGATTGGGAACATGGACAGAGGTGAGGAGATTGCCGCGCAAGGCCTTAGCAATTTTTCTACTGTCTACTGGATCTGTCTTGCTGGTGCTGTCGCGATCGGAAGTGGGGACGTCTGCAGCATTGACCACGAGGCATACATAACCAAAAGCGGTGAGTCTGCGATAAATCCAATATCCGAGCTTGGTTGCCTCGTAGGCACAGGTGACCGCCGCCCCTGGGAAGTTCTTATCGATATACGCCTTAAGCGCTTCCGGAGAGGGTGGTTGCGAGAACGTACGATGGTGAGCGGCCTCTGTGAAGATGCTGACACTCCATTGCTTCTTATGTACGTCTATACCGTAAGCACCTGGCCAACTACATCTTTCGTGTAAGTTAGCGGATGTGTTGCTTTGTGAAAAAAGAAATCATGAAGCACACAAAAGAACAAATGGAATCCACCATCAAGGAGTGGCAAAACTCAGGTCTTAGCAAGAAGGCATTTTGTCGCGATCGGGAGATCACTTATCAAACGTTCCACTACTGGAACAAACGCCTAATGTCTGCTGGCATGTCGGGTTTCAGTGAAGTGAAGCTTTCCCTTCCTGCGGAGACTAATGGCTTCGAGTTGACCTTTCCATCTGGGGTGCGGATGACTTTTCAAGGTCAGCCATCGGCGACATGGTTACGGGAACTGTGTAAGTAGCTATCGATGCTTTCCATTACCCGATTTCATCGCTGTTATCTTTATCGTGGCCATACTGACATGCGCAAAGGTATCGATAGTCTCTGTGGCTTGGTCAGGAATGAGTTGGGCAAGGATCCGTTGAGTGGAGAACTGTTCATCTTCTTCTGTCGCGGCCGAAGACGAGTGAAGTTATTGCTCTGGGAAGAGGACGGCTTCGCTTTGTATCAGAAGCGTTTGGAGCGCGGCACCTTCGAGATGCCGGAAGGTAATTCAACGCATCAGCCCATTACCTGGGAGCAGCTCAATTTTTTGCTTTTGGGGGTAAATCTGAAAAAAGTAAGTCGTAGACCGCGTTATCAACATACGATCAACAATGCATCTTTGTGTTAGTTTGGCAGTTATCTTTGCTTTGCAAGTGAGCAAAAACAGAGACATCAACAATCTCAGTAAAGAAGAACTCGTCACTCAAGTGAGAGATCTTCAGCATCAGGTGTCCGAGTTTCAACATCAGATATCGCTTTTGCAAAAGCTGGTGTTCGGTCCACGCAGTGATCGCTTTAAGGTTGCTGAAGAAGTTCCCACTAATCAACTCTCTCTCAGTGTTGCTACTGAAGCCATTGCTCAGGTGGAAGTGAAGAAGACCACCATCAAAGAACACGATCGTGCGAAGATAAAGCTTGAAACAAAGAAGCATCCTGGCCGCACACCACTGCCTTCTGCACTTCGCAGGGAAGAGATCATCATCGAGCCGCAGGAAGACGTAACAGGACTCACGCGGCTTGACGATGAAGTTACCGAGGTGCTTGAAGTAAAGGCAGCAGAGTTCTACGTTAAGCGCTATGTGCGCCGTAAGTATGTACGCAAGGAAGAAGAAGGTATTGCCATAGGACAACTTCCTGTGAGGGCAATCGAGAAAGGCATTCCCGGCGCTTCAGTGCTGGCGATGCTTATCATTGGCAAGTTTGCAGATCATCTTCCGATCTATCGCCAGATCGCCATCTTCAAGCGTTCAGGGATTAATTTGCATTACAATACGGTACTTGACTGGACCAATGAAGGCCTTCAGGTACTAACACCGTTGTATGAACTGTTGAAAAGAAGGATTCTCAGTTGCATTTACCTTCAGGCTGATGAAACCGGAATCAAGGTACTCGACAGTGAGAAGAATGGTGGTAGTCATCAGGGCTACCTGTGGGCATATCGGGATGTGCTGAGCAATCTGGTGATGTTCGACTATCAGCGCGGACGCAACAAAGAGGCTCCTGCGAAAATGCTCAAAGACTTCAAAGGCTTTTTGCAGACCGATGGTTATGCAGCATACGATCAATTCTCAGCTAACAACAGTATCACTACACTGTGCTGCATGGCACATGCCCGACGGTATTTTGTGGAGGCAGAGAACAACGACGTGCAAAGATCCACGCATGCACTGCTTGCTTTCCAGGATATCTATGAGCAGGAGCGGCAGATGAAGGATATTTCAGTCGAGCAGCGACAAACGCTACGTATGGAAGTGATCGGTCCAAAGCTCACGGATTTGTATCAATGGATGCAAGAGGAGTATCCAAAGGTGACACCCAAGTCTCCCATTGGCAAAGCACTATCATATTCGATGAAGCGATGGACGGAACTGACCGAATTCATCAAAGACGGTCGCCTGGAAATAGATAATAACAAAATCGAGAATGAGATACGCCCAATCGCACTGGGTCGGAAAAACTTCCTGTTCGCCGGTTCACATGAATCTGCACAGAGAATAGCCATGATCTATTCCCTGTTGGCGAGCTGTAAAGTGAACGGAATTGAACCAATGGCATGGTTGAGCCATGCACTTGAGGAACTTCCAAAAAGACGTATCAACGATATTGAAGACCTGTTGCCGCACAAAGCGTAGACCCCAGTTGGCCGGGTGTTTACGTTGAACTCGTAGGTTAATCCCACCATAAAAGCGGTCGACTTATCTTTAACCGGATAGTAGTAACCAAATCCCTGAAGCTGATGTGTCCAGAATCCAAGGCCCAGGTTGTCGGAAGCACCTGTCTCGTACCGACCTGTTGGTGCTGTCAATCCGTACGCAAACGTGGCATCGAAGGACGAAAAGCCCCAGGCAAGCGTTAACGGTGTGAAATAGATATCCGTAAAGCCTGAAAGTTTCTCCGAAGTAATATTGGTGAAAACAGTATCAACCACTCCCAATCGTGCTTCAGTTATAACTGACGCATCGGCCCGCATATAGATTGGCACGACCCCGGCCATGTAACGTGCGCCGCCCAGTATTTTTTTGTTGGACGCCCAGAAGATTGCGGGACAACTGGCAAACCCTTTAAGATCTATGTCAACATTTACATCCGGAAGGTTTTCAAAAAAATCACCAAGCTCAACAGTGGAATATTTATCTCCATTCCGGTCGTAATAGGAATCAGAAGATGCATAATAGTTGTACCACAACACAAATAATCCCGGAGGTGGCTGTGCCATATCGC
>DASXWH010000066.1:0-3004 GCA_036503775.1 Ohtaekwangia sp. | reverse complement strand
CGATACGTCTTACGATTTCGTGAAACATTTCTTGCTGGTTGCGATCGTCATTTACGAGCAATATGGTCATGCATTTTTTTTTACGTGTTACTTGTAAGGTACCCTTATAATTTAACATTTGCCGCCATCGTCAGGAGAATGCCTCTGTTTCTGGTGATAAGCTGTATCCCCGGTTAAATGACTTAAACACACCTGAATCCCGGATCAGATAAACATAGGTTTACGAATATGTTATGTCTACCTTCATAACAGCAATTGAGGCTTCTTAATTTCACGATCACAAAGTTTCCCCGGCTGAAAACGATTTTATCTTTCCTCAATTCAATGACACGCCTGTCAGAGCGTACGAAACTTGCGACCCGGTGCCATGGCTTTAGTAAACATAACATCTGACAGAGAAGTCTGCCGGTACAAATACGATGAGTTATCAAACCAATACAGATAATATCTATCCCGTGGGGGCTTTTATTACAGCCTGTGAGAATCCATCGTTGAAACTGCAGATAGTAAAGTACTATCAACGTATTTATTATTGCGCGGTAGTAGGAGATGAGGCGCGAAAACAGCTTGTTTACTTCGAACGTGAATTGATTTCTCCCGGTGTTCCGCAATAAGCGATCAGTGATTATCAACCCAACAGTATGATCCACTATTTTAAACCCCTTATTATCTGATGCGCGTGTGGGCATCTGATTCATCGGGAAATCACATAACGTTAACTCGAGTCCCGAAAAATTTGATGTGGTAGAAAGGAGGTTGTTTACACAACCGATTTTACAGGCACCATCACGGAAGTGATTTCATTTCATCGAAACCCATTTCGGTTGCCATCTTCCTGAATGCCGGTTCATCATGAAGGTTGTAGAACTGTGGTTCGGTTAACAGCCAGGGCATTTCCATATCGTGGGCGTTATAGGCTTTCGTGAGCCACGCAAGCGCTTCCTGTTTATCACCTAACGCTGAATAAATCACTGCGGTAAAAAATGAAATAGATCCGCCTTTGTCTACCGGTAGTCTGCGCTGGAATTCACGGATGATTTCAAGTGCCCGTTCACGTTCTCCCATTTTTGCATACGCGGCTCCCATCCACCCGAGCATACGCGGATAACGGATTCCTTCGAGGGCAATGGCTCTGTTGAAATACTCGATCGATTCTTTGTAATGCCCGGTGTTGAGTAGCAGGAAACCATGTGAATCGAGCGTGTAATAATTGCTGAATACCTGAATGCGCCTTATCGAGAATTCTGTTGCTTCTGTCATCATACCGTTGTAAAAGTAGGAGAGGATCATGCGACTGTTGGGATAATACGGATCGCTTGTGTTGAGGCGTTCGGCCAATACCAGTGCTTCTTTGTGCCGACCCACAAAGTTGAGATAGTCTATATATAGAGCTAATGCATCCGGATGCCCGAATTTTATGGAACGCTCGTATTCGATAGCAGCACCCTGCAGGTCCCAGTCGTAATACAACTTATAAAACCCCATAAGCATCAGTGCCTGATCGAGATCCGGATCAAGTGCCAGCGCCTTGTCGATGTAGGGCTTTCCTTTTTGCAGTGCGTCTGTGGCACTGAGTTCGGCACCCCAGATCGAAGCTAACCCGATGTAGCTGTTGGCAAGCCAGGCATACGCTTTCGCATAGTTCGGATCCAACTCGATTGCCCGGCTCAGCAGGTCGATACAGTTGTGTGCGCCTTTGTTTGTGTAGGTTCTGTATTGATATACGCCTTTCAGGTAGAGATCGTACGCTTCCGAATTTTTGGTGTCGGTCTTGGAGAGGTTGCTTCGTTCTTCCGCGGTGAGTTTGGCGTGGAGCTCGTTGGCTACGCGATACGCAATTTCATGTTGTATGGCGAATACATCCTCCAGCTCACGGTCGAAGCTTTCGGCCCAAACCTGCGTTTCGCTGGCTCCGTCTACCAGACGTACTTCGATCCGCACTTTGTTGTTATTCCGCTGAACGCTGCCTTCCAGCAACGCTGAAACGCCCAGTTCATTCGCGATGGTTTTGGCCGGTTTGTCGCTATCGCGATACTGCTCTACCGAGGTGCGCGAGATTACCCGAAGCTCGCCAACCTGAGAAAGGCTGGTGCGGATAGCTTCGATCACACCTTCACTGAAATATTCATTGCCTTTATCGGCACTCAGGTTTTTGAACGGGAGAATGGCAATGGACTTGTCTGATCGGTCACGGCCACGAGGCTCGCGCAGGAAAAAGAACCAGGCGCCTGCCATAATAATAAAGAGTGTAACCACGCCTGCGGTCCACATCCATTTCCGATGGGAGGGTTGTGATTTCTGCTCAGCCGGTGGCAACGGATCAGGTTCGTCTGTTACACTTTTCTTGGCGGCAGCCACCGCTTGTTCGAGTGTGCCACTGGCGAGTTTGGTTTTTACTTCCCCTGGCGGGAAACCATAGTATTCGTTGAAGCATTTACTGAAATAGGTAGCGCTTCCAAAACCTACCCGGTCGGATACTTCGGCAGCCATTAACTTACCTTCCCGGAGCAATTCCATACTGAGCTGCAACCGGTATTCGCGAACGAACTGGCTTACCGACTGCCCGGTGGCACCATTGAGTTTGCGGTGAAGTTGTGACCGGCTCATTCCCATGTTACGCGCCAGGTCTTCCACACTGAACTGATCGTTGGTCAGGTTAAGGTCAACTTCTTTCCGGAGCTGGTCTAAAAATGTTGTGTCAACGTGATTTGTGGCTTCCATACGATGCGAAATTCCCTGCTGCCAAACCTTGAAGTTAGTGATTTTGGCCGATCTGACGCTTTAAAAAAAAGTTTAAAGCGGATGACACGATTGTTCAATCGTGTTTTCAATCCTGATCGGGCTGCTCCGGGCAATTTTACAGTACCAATTAAAAAAAATAACCCCATGAAAAAGCTATTCTTCCTTTTGTATGGCATCGTTGCCTATGTGATCTTCTTTGGTACCTTCTGTTATGCCGTTGGTTTTGTAAGCTCGCTGCTGGTTCCCAAAAACATCGACAGTG
>DASXWH010000065.1:0-32870 GCA_036503775.1 Ohtaekwangia sp. | reverse complement strand
AAACAATTACCGCCAACGTGCGGATATATGGCACTTTGTTCCATATATATCCCTATTGGATTCCGAACGTTTCCCTAAAATTAAGTAATCCGCCACACTTTTAATATCCACTCTAGGCGCTTCCTTAACGTTTTGTCTGCGTAAGGTATGCATGGGGTTGGTACGCTACTTAGTCGGAGATAATCAGCTTCCGCACTTCCTGCAAATTAGCCGCACGGAGATTGATGATATAGGCACCGGGTTCAAACGTGTAGCGTGAATCAAGTTCCTGTATGTTGATCTGGAACCTGTCATTCAGCTCAGCATAGCCGGAGTAGAATGTTCTTCCGGATACATGGATGATAACTACATACACTTCCTTGTTCTGTGTTCCATTGATGTTGATGAAGAAATCTTCCGATAGTTTAGCGGGGTTTGGATATACGGTAACAGAAGTTTTCTGTGCATTGGGATTGTAAACGGTCACTACATCCGAGTAGGAGAAGCGTCCATCGTAATCGGTTTGCCGCAGACGATAATAAGATCTTCCGCCCAGCGGGTTTTCATCCGTTTCCTGGTAACGGATCAGTACTTTGGAGTTACCTGCACCTTCTACGGAAAGCAACGAATCGAATTGTATTCCATCACCACTGCGTTCAACGGTGAACCAGGCATTGTTGATCTCGGCCTCAGTGATCCAGTCCAATTTTACGGCACCGTCTTTCAACACCGCGGTAAATGATCTTAATGTGATCGGCAGGATCTGATTTTCATATCCGATGGCAAAGAATGTAGTAGCGGCAATGGATGTGGTTCCTGAAATGGCATAGCCTGCAGGTGCTGCAGGAGAGAACACCCCTGATCCACCTTCGTCTGTCCAGGGGCCACCAGAACCGGCCAGTGATTTTACAATGTGCACGTTACCCGGAACGCTCACCGTTTCATCGGCAGATGAATTCGTGTTGAAGCTGAGTTGCACGGTAGGGGAATTCATCGTCCCGGAAAGAAGATTCACTGCGTAGTGTCTCTGGGTTGATAAGCCTTCAAGCGTAGCCGGGAAAGTTCCTGTGGGCGCTACCTCAATCATCTCAAGCTGTACAACGGGTGATGCGGAAACCGCATTCTGCTGAATCGTCACCGGTCTGTAGATACCTGCTTTACCGATATGGTACACGCGGTTTTCACCCGCTGTATTCGGATAGGTAATAGCCAGTCGTCCATCAATGAACGATGATGCACTTCCGTTGATGGCTTGCGTTGTCGCGTTTGTTACGTTCACCACATTACTTCCGGTGGTAATGTTGCCGCTGCTCATCGTCAGCAGTCCGCCAACGGTGATGCTGTTGTTGAGGGTGAGTGCTCCTCCGTTTGATTTGGTAACATTATTGAATGTAGTGGCTCCGGTAAGGGTGCGAGAGGATGCGCTGGCAAAGGTTATAGCGCTTGTTCCGGCATTGAAGGTGGCTGATTGATTCCAGTTTCCGCCTACGGTCATGCTGCTTGTGCCGGCATTGAATGTTGCGCTGGTGCTGTTGGTAAAATTTCCGTTGAGTGTGATCGCGTTAGCATTGGCATTGAACACGGCAGCTGCTCCGCTGTTGGTCAGTGATCCACCGATGGTCATCGCACCTGAGCCTGCACTATAGCTGGCGTTGTTTGTCATGGATCCGGTTACGGATAAAATTCCCGCTCCGGTAGTGAAAGACCCAGCCGTGTTGTTCAGACTTCCGGAGATGCGAATGGCACCCGCTGCACCAGAGAAGGTAGCGCTGTTGATGAGTGTTCCGCGAACACCGAGACTGTCTGTACCTAATGTAAATGTAGCGCTGGTGCTGTTTGTAAAATTACCGGCCACACGAAGTCCGCCTGATCCACCGCCTCCCACGAACGTGGTGCTTGCACCCTGGTTGGTAAAATTTCTCCCGACAATAATTGTTCCGTCTCCCGATACGAATGTACCGTTGTTGGTGAAGTCTCCTGTAGTGCTGGTGAGTGTGATGTTCCTGTTGCTTACTGCATTGTTCACCGTTCCATTGCTTACGGTCAGGTTTCCGTTGACGGTGAGGTCACTGTTCGGCAGGATCTTGGCACCGGCACCCGTGAATACCAAATTGTTGTAAGTGGCTTGTGTAGGTAATGTCAGTGGCCCGTTGTACTCTACTGTTCCACCGCCTGCTGCATTGAACGTGGTAAAATCACCGATCGGGAATGTTGAAGATTGTATCTGGATGGTGCGATCACCTGCACCGGTTGTACTCACCGTACCGAAGTCGTGACCTGTAGTGTTGCCGAGGTGTAATCGTCCGCGTACACTAAGTGTTGCAAGCTGATGTGCATTGCTGGTGATGGTAACTGTATTGCCAACGCTGATGATCACGAATGAACCCGGAGGAGGGCCGAGACCAACTCCCGGAGGATCCGGAGACCACACCAGTCCATCGGCTTCCCAACTGCCTGAACCGATACTGGTATACGTTGTCGGGTTGACAAATGCTGTGGCTTCACCCGCAGTATAATCTCCGTTGAGATTGGTGAAGTTCGTGAAGGTAATGACACGCGTAGTGATGTTCGGATTTCCAGCGGTTACACCAATGGTCCATGCACCGCCATTGAAACGTGCATCACGATAATCGGCTGTGTTGCCGGATTCATCTGCAGCTACATACGTGTAGGTATGCGTAAGTGCGGTGAGGTTGGTGATGGTATGACTTACGTTCCAGTAATAAGAGATGTACGCTGTACCTGGTCCGGTAGCGCTGGGATGTTTGCTGTTCACCGGAGTGATGGTGATGTTTCCTCCCGTTGTTCCGGTTGTGATGGTGTAGTTGGCAGGTGTGTATTTACTTCCAACACCTATCGGGAAAACAAAGTTGGCTGCGGCCAGTGAACCCGCAAAGGCTTTGGTTACACCACCGTCAGATAGTAATCCCGATGTAACAATGAATCGTGTTGGTGTGGCACCAACGATAGTTGTGAGACTTGTATTCGAGAGGTATAGCCGGTGTGAACCAATGACCAATGATCCATTGCTAAGGGTTAGGGTTTGTGTTACTTCCTGGGCGGCTCCAAAGAAGCCCCCTGAGGAATTATCGATGATCAGGTTTCCGAATTTTCCGCTTCCATTACCACCGATGAACTGGCTTCCTGATGTTCCGGCCAGGGTGATGCTTCCACCTGCAGCGCTGGTGTGTGTTGATGAATTTGAGATCGAGCTGATCGCAGTGATCGTGTTTCCGCCATCGGCTAATGTTCCGCTGGAAAGAATCAGCGTTCCGTTAATCCGAAGGTTTGTATTCGCGGCCAGCGTCACCGTGCCCGAAGTGAATGTATTGGTGATAAACAGGTTCGCGAAGTTAGTCAGGTTGCCTGCGGTTCCCGTGATGATCTGATTCGCGATAGTACTGTTGATGTTGGTTGTCTGCGAAAGTGAACCGGGTTGATATCCACCGGATGTGACACCGGTCACTGCGGATGGATTAAGGTTTGTGAGGTTGCCGGCAATATTTACATTGTATGTGCTGGCCTGGAAAATATTGTCGCCCATAATGGTGAGCGATCCGCGTAGTGTAATGCCGTTTACCTCCAGTCGTGCGATGTTCGTTGTTCCCGTCACGCGCAGATTGAACACGGGAATGATGGTGTTGATGTCAACGGTCTGTAAGGTTGTTCCTGTTCCGATCTCGATCGTACCTCCGGATATGGAGTTGGAAGCGGGTTGAAGATACACGTCAGCGATTGAACCGCTGCCTGTGGCGCGTGCAATGCTTAATGTACCGCCCGACATCGTGAATGAACTTCCCGTGTTCAGAATTTCAAACACACCGCGTGTAGTTGATGCCGCAGAGCTGATCCCTGCAGACACCACGCTGGCACCGGATTGATTGTAGATCAAGCCACCTTGTGAGCTTGATACGGAGCGTCTTACCTGCGCCTGGATATTCAGGTTCCCGCCCGAAGCGTTTATGGTAGGTGAGCCCGTTGCTGCATACTCAATGGAATTATCATTTGCTGCAGTACCCACGTTCATTGTCCCGTTTAAAATTTCAAGTGTACCTGCCAGTAAAAGATCAGTACCACTGGCTCCGGCAATCTGCAGGGTTCCACCATTGACCGACAAGCGCGTTGTTGCCGGAATGTTGAAGTCTGCGCCATTGGCGATCGTCACCGTCTGTGGACTCGAAAGTCGGAACGTTCCGTTGTTCAGTACGAGCGGTGATACTCCACCTGACAATGAGAAGGCTGATGCATTCACTTCCAGTACCGGAGTCTGTGATGTTCCTTTTGAAACGGTAAGGATGTTAAAGTCTGTTGTAGTACCCGTTCCGGTGATGGAGGTATTGACAGCACTGGTTGAGGTTACGTTACACACGTATGAACTGTTGGAAAGATCAAGTGTTCCGTTGTTGATGATGTTGCCCTCCAGCAAAATGGTATTGACAACCGCTGTGCCTGAGCCTGCGAGGTTAAATGTGCCACTGGCTCCGATCGATATATTTCCATCGATGAGTAAACTCTGCGCAGTTCCGTTCATGAATTGGAGAGTTCCGCTGTTGACCACCAGGTTACTGTTGATGGCAAGCTCACGTGCAGCGGCTGAATTTAGTCGCGCGACTCCGGTTGAAGACGCACCCTGAACGGTCATGGTACTGTAGATCCGCATGTTCTGATTCGGCATGGTGATCGCTCTTCCTGTAGCCGGAGTCAGTAACAGATTTTTATAGGAGATGAGCGGAAGTGCTGTTGGTGCTGCGGAGCTTAACGGGATAGTAAAATCCTGTGTGCCGGTGGAATAGTATTCAACGGTTCCACCCGATGCACGAATGAAATTACCAAAGTCACCGGCCGGGAATTCTGCTGTTGCTGTTGCGGATGAAATCCGCAGTAATCCGCTGCCAGAGATGGGAACATTTTCAAGGCGCCCGAAATTATGACCTGTCGTGGTGCCGACATCCAATGTGCTTCCGGTGTTTATTTCAAGTCCTCCGGATGATTGCGTATTGGAAGTGATGGTGATGGTATGATTGAATGAGCTACCATCGCCAATAAATACCTGGTCGCCTGCTCCCGGGAACACAGTAGCATCCGGGCCGGAGTGACTTACATTAGACCATGGTGTGGTTCCGGCTCCGGTGTTGTTCCAGTTTCCGTTTCGCTTACTGTAGAAGATACGCACGATGCCAAAGGCAGCAGGTCTGCCGGCTGTGTAGTCGCCATCGATGTATCCCACGTTGTTGAATGATATCACATTGGTGGTTTCGTTCACCTGGTTCACATCGTTGATCACGGTCCAGGTTGTAGCGTTGTACCGTGCCGGAATATACGTGGCGTCATCCGCTGCCGGTGACACACTGCTTTCTACATAGTGGTAGTTGTGTGTTACCGCTGTTGCTCCGAGACCGGTGAATCCTGCACTGACAGTTTTCCAGTACCACATCAGGTTGTTGGTGTTTCCGGCTACAACAAACTGGTGACGCGTACTTACCGGTTTCACGGTTATGGTTCCATAGGTTGTGGGAGCGGAAGTAAGCTGAATAGTTGCCGGTGTATAATCTGTGCCAGCACCGAACGCAAAGGTGAAGGCAGAGAGATTACCAAATGTTTTACGCACTCCTCTGTCTGACTGTAAACCTTGTGTACGGATCATCTTGGCGCTGCTGAAAGGATTACCGGCAGTGGCGAGTGATGTAGTTGATGTTGATGTTAAGGAAAGTAGATTATGTGCGATGTCAAACAAACTATTACCGGTACCGGCCAGGGTTAATGTACCACTCACGGCCATGTCGGCTGTAACACTGGCACCGGGCACACTATTATTATTAAGGATCAGGTTTCCGAATACACCATTGCCGTCACCTGAAATAGTTTGTGTGGTTGTTCCACCCAGCGTGATGCTTCCGGTTCCGGTGTGCACCGCTTCATTGTAAATGTTCCCGGTGGCGAGAATTGTTTTTCCACCGTCATCGAGCACACCCAGTGTCAGTGTGAGTGTGTTGGTTACGTTATATGTAATTGCTGTTCCGCCAAGCGTAAGTGTTCCTGAACCCTTGTTGACGGTAAGGTTATAGAGCCCTGACGTGATGGTTCCGCTGTTTGAAAAAAGCTGTGCGCCTGTTCCGTTGAAGATCGTTGTGTTGGCATTGGGCGTATAGGTAGCGCCTGAATTGATGGTGAAGTTCCGGCCCACGGTAACACTGAGTGCGTTGGCATCGAGTATGGGTGAGTTTGCGCCATCAAGGATCAGGTCATTCTGTACCACGAGGGGTTGAGCTGCTGTGATCGTACCACCGATACTTCCGATGGGTCCCAGTCTTACAGTAGTGGGTGTTCCACCGGTTCTGGATATGTTCAGATTCCAGAAGGGCGCTGTTGACAGAATATTGAATGTAGCTGCACCACCGGAAACAATGGCGTTGAAAGTTCCTCCCGTTACATTGTAGTTTGACGCTTTGCAACCGATATGAATACCACCGTTCACTCCTCCTCCGGTTGCCTGTGCATTGGTCACGTTGATTGTACCACCGGACATGATAAATACCTGCTCGGGGAAGGGTATTGAAAATCGCGCATAACCTGCGTCAGATCCCGTTCCGTTAGCATTGACCGTACCGCCTGTCATGGTGAATGATCCGCGGTGTGTTGTGGCTGTGGTTGATGGTCTGAATTTTTCTGTGTTGAATGTTCCGCCTTCAATGATGTACTGACCTTCTTCACGGATCACTGAACCTTGTCCTCCGTAAGTGGTGAACGATCCTGCGGTGATCCTGAACTTGCCATAGATAACCAGCGCACTTCCGTTGGCGTTGACGGTGGCACCATCCACCCATAGCATCGGACTCAAAGAAGGTGACCCCACATCGTAGTTGGCCGATCCTGATCCATAGAGACGGGGAATAGAAATGTTTGCACCGAGACGAAGTGTTCCTGCATTCAATACGAGTAATTGTTCATCTGAATAAAAATTCAGGTTGGCGGTGTTCGTTGACGTAACTGACAAGATGTTGGCAGAGAATACACCTTTGGTCATGGTAAGGGTATAGAAATCAGTAACACCATTACACGCCAGTGTATTGTCAGTAGCACCGGTGAAGGTGATGCGTGCAGCACCTGTTGTGGAGGCAGAATACTGTGTGCCGTTACTGAAATCGATGTGACCGTTGTTTGTCATGTTGCCGGCCACTGAGATCAGGTGAATAGCGTTGAATGCACCCACACCCCAGGTGGTGTTGCTGCCGATGGTCACATTACCGTTTATGGTTTGTGTGATGACGTTCGTTGCCTGTGTGGCAAGGTGTACTCCAAGTGTTCCGGTACTTGTAGAACGAGTCACAAAATTTCCAAACACGGTGAAGCTGTAGGCCGCTGTGTTGGAAAAAGATATGACGTGATGGGTTGTGGTGGTATTGGTAAAGGTGAGGTTTGGATAATTTATGGAAACCGGAATGGATCCGCTGAAATCATAATACTCTACCGTAGCACCAGCGGCATAGCTTGCCGGAAAGTTGTTCGCTGTGATGGTTGGAAAATACGGTGATCCGATTTTCAGTGTTCCTGACCCGGAGAGACTGTTGATGGTTGGAAAGGTGAACGTGGCAAGGTCAAGTGTACCACCGTTCTGTATGTTGATGGATAATCCGGTTGTCGCTACGTTGGCATCAAGTACCACCGTGAACCCGTTGAGAATAATGACAACATCATTGTTGCCAGGTACGACACTGCCGACCAGAGTAAGTCCGGTAGGATCGGTTGTCCAGGTACCGGCTACATTCCATTGGCCGGTACTGCCACCATTGGTATAGGTGTAAAGGGTAATGGCCAGTGAGGCCTTGGCGCTAAAGATCACTAATAAGATAGTGACGAGAAGGAATCTTCTTGACATGGGTCAGGTAATTAGATACACAGACGAGACCCATTAAATCAATTACTATTCCATCCCCGACCGGATAGTGCATAGCCAGTGCACAATCGGAGGAAGAGGTGCACGTGCGTCAAAAAATGTTACAGTTGAATAGCAAAAACGATTGAGATGGGCTCTCGCAATCAACAAAGTTAAACTTCTTCCGAGAAAAATCTATAGTACTGTGAATCAATATACAGCAGACAGCGTGTGAAAATTCTCGTTGTGGTCTTACTCCGTTTCTATTTGGGACTTCGGCTGAAGGCGAGTGTTGAATTTATTCCTCACCATTCTTTAATGATTAATCAATGTATTTTGAATACATAGCTCTGTATCCGAACAGGTATGCCACAGGAGAGACTAAGCTTAGTACTATTTTTTGAATCAGGTAGGGTGGTCTGGCAAGTCTGAATACGCTGGAAAACAATTTCATCATCACCATGATCTGCAAAGTACCAGGCATGCCATTCGCTTTTGTTTTGTGATCAGCTGCCAGGCCATAAGCTGTTTCGAGCATGTACTCGGTATTCAATGCGGGTCTTACTTTCCAGTTGACAATGGTGGTGCTGTTTGAGTTATTCCACATGGCATGAGCAACGGTGGCCGGAATGGTTACGGCATCACCACGCTTGAGGATTCTGATCTCGTCTTCAATCTTCACGGTAAGTTCTCCTTTCAGCACAACAAAGTCTTCCGTCTGATAGGGATGATAATGTGCTACAGGTTCTTTCGAATACGCAGCATATATGGTCTCCATTTCCAGCAAAGCCCCGCGTGTGTCTTTGCTGGTCTGGATAAAACGTATTGCCTGCCCGGATTTTGAATTACAGATTTCTTTGCCCTTGAATGCCATAGGTAATTGTAATTGTTACAGGCTGTTCAGATAGAGATGCAGCGCCTTCAGTTCAACATCAGTGAACTCTTTGGCCATGGTCCAGGGCATATCTTTCGGGTTGAGCACTTTTCCTTCCGGAGTTACACCGGTGCGCAAGGTGTTGATGAATTCTTCATCCGTCCACTTACCTGGATGACCTGTTGAAGAGATATCGGCTACAACCGGGAATCCGGGTGCGATCGGTTCACCGCCTTTCATATTATCACGGTGACAGCCACGGCATGACGTAGAAATGTATTTACCGTAATCCAGCGACACTTCAGCTTTTACTTCTTTGATCAGCACACGGTTGTGATCGATGAGTTCGGCTGGGAGTAATTCGATCTTGCCAAAGTCTGTCAGTACAATACCTAACGGACCCAGCGTTGTTTCCGGAAGCTCACGATCAACAGCAGGTATTTGTGTGCAGTAGGCAATGATAGAAGCCATATCCTGTTCACTCAGCAACGTAAATTCATGTGAGGGCATGATGATTAATGGTTTGCCGTCTTTGCGGATACCATGTTTGAGGGCTAGTACCCAATCTTCGATATTATGGTCTTGCGGTAATCCGCCTTTTCCTTTGGTCAGGTTCCGCGCAATGATCTTACCGAGTGCAGGATCATCCACGAAAACTTTTCCCCCCAGATCTTTTGAATGACAATCTTCACAACCTTTTGCTTTCACCAGACGTGTGCCTAAGGCTAACGCTGCAGAATCTTTCACAACCGTTACGGCCTGTGGTGTAACTGTATACTTTCTGTCCATGCGGTTATGCACCGCGATGTATGACTTTGTGTAGAAACCTGCGATAACGACAACGATAATCCCAACAATAATCCCGATAACTTTTAAGATCTTTTTAAACATGGTCAGATGGTTTTAAAATGATCGGTTTAACGGGGAGGTATGGCTAAGGTTGAGCGTTCAACATCTTCATGTAGGGGATTAAAATTCCAGATTCCAGAGTTCAAATTCCAAATTTGAACCCAGGATTCATCAATGAAGATAAACACTTAAGTTTTTTGGAACCTGGAATCTGAAACTTGGAATCTGAAACTATTTTACCATTCCGTTGCCGGATCGATGCGGAATACTTCTGCCATTTCATCGAGCAGGGGTTGAAGGTATTCACTGTGGTTTCCGGTGCGTCCACCGGTGACGGGTTTTACGGAAGCCCAGTCGGGTAAGGCAAGGCTGGTTTCGCGGATCACTTCTTCAATTCGTGTTTTCCACCGATGCTGAAGAGTTTGCTCGCCTTCGAAAATTCCTTGTTGCATCAGTTCATCTTCATGTGGTGATGGTTCAAAGATCCCGAGGGCAAAAGGCAGTGCGGTGTCAAGCGATCGCTGCAGGCGCGTGATACTTTCTTCTGTGGCTGTACCCAGTTTTTTTATCCAGGTATTGGCGTGCAGGGTATGATAACGAAGTTCACCTTTTATTTTTCTGGCGAGTTCTGCCAGCGGCTGGTACGATGAATTACTCAGCATGTCAAAGCGTATGGCTTCGGCTGTATCAAATAAGAAGTGCCGTATCAGACTGAAGTCATATTCACCATTGGGAAGTTCAACCAGGATACAATTGTGAAACTGGTTGGCATTCCGCATAAAGGCTACCGTGTCGGGAGCCTGCTCACCCAGTTGATTTAATATCTGATACAAGGCATAGCTCTGTCCGATCTTATCCTGCGCCATAGAGGAGAAGGCGATGTCTTCTTCAAGTAGTGGCCCGAAGCCGGTCCATTCCGAATTACGGTGACCGAGTATCAGCTGGTCATCTGCAATTTTATAGAGAAGTTCTTTGAGGGCTGATGCGTTCATATTCAGAACAGGAGTAAGGAGTAAGAATAATCAGGTTGTGCGTTCGAGAAATTCCTTGAGCTTGTCTCCGCCTTTGTAATCCGAAGCGTCACGGAATTTCTTCTCGGGAAGTGTGAGCCACAGATCTTTTTCTTCGGCCGTTGTAAAACGGATTTCTGCCGTGGGTATAATCCAGATATTGTATACCGGTTTATCCCCGAATTTTTTACGTGCTTCAGCAAACGCTCCCTGTGGACTACCGGCTTCTACAGTTCCGGCATGTACGTGTTGTTTGCCGCGTTTGACCAGGTGAAATACTTCGTAAGATGAAGGTGTACCCTGATCATTTGTAATGTTCAGAGTATCATAGGCATTCTGATTTCCTTCTGTCATGGGTGAGACATACACATTACGGGTATCCACAACATATAAGGAGGAGCAGGCAAATCTTCGTGTCAGTGTTTCTTTGGCGAGTACGAAGGCTAACTCCAGATCCGGTGCATGCACAGCACCTTCATGCTGAAACGGTTTTCCTTCTTTTGGCTGAACGAACACTTCGTATGTTCCCAATTGATCGAGCGGTGCCTTGGGAATGACTAAACCTTCCTTGCCGGTTTCCGGTAAACGTTTAACACGTGGATCAAGAGAGTTCAACTTGATTTGGTGATTTGATGATGAGATTGATTTGATGATATACGTTTAGGCGAGTGGCGTGACGTACGTTGTCTTTGCGTTTTTCAGTGCATCACGCACCCACTGTCCGCGTTCTTCGGCAATACGTCTTACTTCGAGGCGTTCTTTGTTGCAGGGACCATCACCGTTGATCACCCGTTTGAATTCTTCCCAGTCGGGTTCAGTATAATCCCATCTTCCGGTGTCGGTATTCTTTTTCAGTTTCGGATCGGGAATGGTAAAACCCAGCTCCAGAATTTTAGGAACATACATATCGAGGAACTGATTTCGCATGTCGTCATTGGTAGCCATTTTCACTTTCCATTTCATCAGCACAGCGGTGTGTTCAGAAATTTTATCCGCGGGACCAAAGAAGTGCATCATCGGAGGCCACCAGCGGTTGATGGCTTCCTGAAACATCTCACGTTGTTTTTGTGAGCCGGCTGCCAGGTAGATCACACAATGATGGCCATACTTTAAATGAAAAGATTCTTCCGCGCAGATGCGTTCCAGCGCACGGCAATAGGGTCCGTAACTTCCTTTCGCATTGGCGAGCTGATTAACGATCGCACCAGCATCTACCAGCCAGGAGATGAAGCAGGCATCAGCCCATGTATAGGCCGGGTAGTTGAAGATGTTAGAGTATTTTGATTTTCCGGTGATGAGGTCGGTGATCATTTGCTCTCGTGATTTGCCGAGTGTTTCGGCAGCGCTGTATAAAAGTTGAGCATGCCCTACTTCGTCCTGCACTTTGGCCATCAGGGCAAGCTTGCGTTTAAAGCCTGGTGCACGGGTGATCCAGGTGCCTTCGGGCAGTGCGCCAATGATCTCGCTGTGAGCATGCTGTTCGATCATGCGGATGAGTTGCTTCCGGTAGAGCTGTGGCATCCAGTCGGCCGGTTCTATTTTTTCACCGCGTTCAATGCGGGCTTCGAAGGCCCCGAGTTTTTCAGGATCCTCGTGAGCAAGACTGTCGGTTTTAATTCCTTCAAAGGTATTTCCACCACCGTACATAGCGTGAGTGTTTAGAAAACAGCAGACCAACCTGCTATTTACAAGCGATTTACGACAATAAAATGGTTGAACCAAACGGCTGTTAGTCAGCCGGATTAAGGATTTTTACGAAGGCCATTTACCAGCATATCAGCCAGTTGCGCACCGAGCTGGGATGGGTCTATAGCGGAGCTTGGATCGTACCACATGGGCATCCAGTTCAGGGATGAGAACAGCGTCATTACCGCCAGCTTTTTATCAATGGTATCTTTGAACTCGCCATTGCGCACACCTTCTTCCAGGATGCTTTTGAAGCGATTGATATAATTAATGCGGAGTAAAAGGAAGTCGCGTAGATAGGGTTGGCTGAGGTGGCGATGCTCATTCATGAACACAGCAGAGGCCGTGAGATCCTTTGCCATTACCTGAATGTGGCCGACAATTCCATTGCGAAGTTTTTCACTTGCCGATACATTTTGTTTCTCAACGTCTTCAAGCGATTTGCGGAATTCCGTAGCCATATCGAAACACAGGCTGCGCAGAATTTCTTCTTTTGATTTGATGTGTGAATACAGACTGGCAGCCTCAATTCCGAGAAGCTGAGCAAGGTCACGCATGGAAGCTGCTGCATACCCCTTGTCTTTAAAGAGTTCAGCTGCTTTCCGGATTACTTGTTCTTTTCTGGATAAATTGGCAATGGTATCACTCATACAATCAAAGGTAAAGAATATTAACCTTAAATGTAGTATGCTATTTTAAAGTGCAAAAGGACTCTCCAAAAAAATCGGCAGATAGCGTTTTTAACAACTGTTAGTTATAAACAAAAAAACCTGACTGCAGCAGCCAGGTTTTTCCGGATTCTTGTTGAACTGTTTTCAGAAGATAACACCGAAACTGAATGCATTTAGTTTTGGTCCTTTGCCCTCGGTAAAAAGTTCATTGATATCGTAGTTGAAGAACAGATCCGTTGAGCGATATCCGATCTGCAGACGTGCTCCATAGCGGAAATTGTTCAGGTAAAAGCTGTCATGATCCTTATCCTTTTCTTTATCACCATCATTCTTATAGACAACTTTGGAATGACTGCTCACGCGATAACCGATGTAAGGACCGAGACCGATGCGGAATGAATTTCCGTATCCTTCCCAGACGCGTGGCTTGCGGTTGTTGTCACCAAAATCAATTACGGGTATAAGCGTTGCCATCACGTAAGAAGCCGAGAGTTTACTTTTTTCATAGCTGTCGTACGTGTCATCGCGTACGAAGGTCGTACCATCGTCATCCTTCTGCATGATCACGTTGTCATCCTGGAACTTGAAGGTATACCAGCTCATACCAAGTCCCCACTCCAGAAAGAATTTCTTGCCCAGGCGTGTCCGTTGAATGGATGATGCGGCAACGTACCACGAGCCCCAGGGCCTCACGGCATACGGTGCATTTTCCGTGTCGGGGAATTTTCCATCGGATAAATAGTTGTTCGTTCCGAAATCAAAATTGAAGGATTGCCAGGTACGTCCCCAGCGGTTACTTCCGGCATACACATCCCAGTGACCGTCATTGTCATTATCGCCACGATCAGTATCGTAGTCGCCATTCTTGCGGGTCCAGAACACTTCTTCATTGTCACCGGGATTGCGGTGGGTAGTCGTTGAGTCAGTTCCGGCAACAATAGTGTTTGCTGAATCTTTTTTCTCCAGCTTCGTGAGCACATCGGCAAAGAGCTTATTAAAGTCGTAGTGCTTCAATATATCAAGGTCTTTCCGGTCTTTTATGGTAAAGATCACGCGGCTGGTGTTCGCCAGTTCAACAATCACCGTGTCCTGCTTTTGTTGGGCACAGGTGATGCTGGTGATGATACACAAACCGATTAATAAAAAATTCTTCATAGTGCATTACTTGTTTTGTCCACGTTTTTCATTCTTAAAATTCAGCGCTAGAATTTCATTTTTCTTCTGCCTTAATTCGCCAAAGGGATCCTGATTATTTTTTAATCCCTTTACTTTTTTCAGCAGCTTTTTAAACGTAGATGCATCTTCCTGTTCAGCGGTTGCTTTAGCCAGTGATTTTTTATCGAGGTATTCATCCGTATCATCTGCATGGAATACCAGTGTGATATTTTGTTCAGCAGGTTCACTGATCATTTCCTGCGCAACAATCGTTTCAGATTCAACCC
This sequence comes from Ohtaekwangia sp., assembly GCA_036503775.1. Classification (GTDB taxonomy): domain Bacteria; phylum Bacteroidota; class Bacteroidia; order Cytophagales; family Cyclobacteriaceae; genus Ohtaekwangia. The sequence goes on along the minus strand of DASXWH010000065.1, from coordinate 18,486 downwards.
TGATTTCAGGCGAGAGTTCAACGGTATCATCAAGCGGATGTTCTGCTATTGCTTTGTGGTCAGCAACGTTGATCGCTGATTCATCTATTGATTCCTCGATCTGCTTTACCTGAAGTGTGGGTTGCGGAGCTGGAGTGCTTTTTTGTTCCCGTATTTTTTCAGTGGCTTCATCAGCCTGTTGTATTGCTTCTGTTGCTTCGGAGTGATTCTTTTCCGTTGCTGTTTTCTGCGTTGACGTATCACTTGTTTTGTCTGCCAGTTTATGGTCGGGGTTTATGTTTTCATCAGCAGGCCAGAGAACAAACGCAGCGACTGCCAGTACCAGCAGAGATGCAGCCACCTTCAGCCAAAGCGCAACATTATTTTTTTTACCCAGATTGGTTTCAATTTTATCCCATGCGCGTGACGGAACAGCCTGGTTATATCCTTGCAGTTTATCACGGAATAATTTGTCAGGTTGCTGATTCATCGTTGCTGATTTTTTTGTTCGAGATCCAATCGTGTTGTGCCAGTTTTTTTTGCAGGTACGTCCGTGCACGGCTTAACTGAGACTTCGATGTGTTTTCACTGATACCGAGATGATCGGCAATTTCTTTGTGTGAGTACCCATCGATCGCATACATATTAAAGACGATTCGGTAGCCGGAGGGAAGCTCCTGGATAATGTTCATCAGGTCTTCTGCTTCCAGGTAATTATCGAGGGTGTCGTAGTCGGGTTCCCGGTCTGCCTGTTCGAGGTCTGTTTCCAGATACATGGACCGGTTTCTGCGGAGGTGAGTAAGGGCTTCGTTCACCATGATTCTTCTGATCCACCCCTCAAAACTGCCCTCATTTTTGAACTGCTCTATTTTATCCAGGATCTTGGTGAAGGCCGTTACCAGGATGTCTTCTGCTTCCATAGGGTCTTTGACATAACGGTAGCAGATGCCATACATTTTAGACGAATAGGTATCAAAAAGACGCTTTTGAGCGCTGCGATCGCGCTTTATGCATCCTTTGATCAATTCGTCTTCGCTGGCCCTGTAGATCTTAAAATTCATTTAGCTGTTCCCTTAAGATGCTTATACGGCAGAGGGGGTTGCATGGGGTTGAAAAATATTAGTCAATGGTCACGATCAGTGATAGGTAAATCCGCGTATTCCCATTGTCCGCTACCATTCACTATTTAATAGGCGGCTTCGTAGTCTACCACGATCGTGATCCAGCTGTATTTTTTCTTTCGTACGGAAATACAATTAATGCATCCCTGGCCATCGAATGTATTGGCGAACAGACCTTGTGGTTCTTTTACAAAGAGGGAATATCTTCCCTGAGGAAGTTTTACGAGGAATGAACCATCCGGATTGCTGGTGACTTTTTGAACAAAGCTTGTTTTTATTTCGCTGTAAAATCCACCCTGGCTGGTTGCATCGGAGAGGTTTGCTGCATTATAAATGTGGATCTCACGGACTATGCCCTGTTGAGGTGACTTACCTTTATCCGGACCCGGCATTTGATTTCCACTCAGCCAGAACACCTGTCCTTTTATGCCTTGCCGCTGGGCTTCTGCTGCTGAAAAAAGTATTAGCGATATGAGAAAGAGGAGAATTCTCATATCGCTAAGGTACAAACTTCTGAAATCCCTTGTGCTATGTTCTGACCTGACAGAATATTGTCAGAACAGGATCAGACAAACCAGGTATACCAGCAGGAGCAGTAAAAAGATTATCATATTGGTTTTATTTATTTCCGCAACTGTACTTAATCCCGTTTTATGACTTTCGGATTTCCACGGTAATCAATGTCGCTGGCGATACCCTCCTGCATTTCCAGCGTTCCGGTTACATTGACTTTAGCAGAAGAAGCACCGTTTACTTCCACGGTGGCATCACGTACTTCAAAGTCATCCGCCAGCAACGAAGAGGCACCCTGTACTGTAGCTTCCAGTGTAGCGGCTGTTCCATTCAACTCCAGCTCAGACGCTCCGCTGAGGTTTACCGTTACATTTTTAGATTGAATATCACCTCGTGCTTTCATGGCACCCAGCAATTCAATTTCGATATCCGGACTGGTAAAATCCTCGAAATTTATTTTCCCGGCACCTTTTGCTTCTAAACGTTCAAGTTCGGGCATGGTTATATTTATCTGGATTTCATGTGACTCCAGAAAATCTTTTCCCCAGCTGAAATTTCCATGGTCGCTATAGTCAATAATCAGTGTGCTTCCTTCGCGTGTGATCTTATACTTCTCCTTTTCGTGTTCGGAACCGATGAGCTCAACGGAGTAATCAGTTCCCTTGGTAAGGCGGATGTAGTAGATGCCACTCACTTCAACTTCATCGAAGTCTGATAAGCTGAACGCTTCCGAAGTGGTTTCAGCTGTTTCCGGATCACCGTATGCTACCGGGCAACTGAGGCAATCCATTCCTTTGGGTGTCATACGCCAGTTATGATCATCGAGGTAGTTGTGATCGACATATTGCGTAATGAAACGGCTCACATCTTCTGTCATGGTGAACTGATAATCATAAGGAACATAGAGAGTCATATCCAGCCGCTGAGCCCGGAATTTGGCCCCTTCATTGAAGTGCAGATTGGAGTCGAACGTGAACACGGAATCTTTCACATCGACATGATACGTTACCATCTGGGCATTCTCAATGGCCTTCTGACGCGAACTACCCTGTGCTTTGAATTCCTGTACAAGCTTTATTTCCTTTTCGTCATAGCCTCGTATGGTGAGGTCAACACCATGGTAATCATCCATGCCGATTTCATTCATCTTCAACACCAGGGTTTTTCCCACGGGCGTATAGACGGTTTCAACTTTATATGAACCATCTTCCTTAAAGGCATATATAATTTTAGGAATACCGATGCTCAGCATGGCAGCACTCGCGAAGAACATGACAAATAATGCCCAACCCACAGCGGGTGCGAATATGATCTTTTTAGCAATGATGGAAACACCCAGCAGTACAATGAAAATGGCGGGTATGATAGCACCTACAAAAGCCGCTACCGCTATCCACCCCGGAAAACTTTCCGTGAACATCTGAGCCGGAAAGCTGATGTCTGAAAGCTCAGTCCATGCACCAGCTGAAAATAATCCCACCAGAATTCCTCCGCAGACCAGCACGGCAAACAACATGGTCATTCCCAGGAGGGACACAAAAATTCCGATGGCAACACGGAGTACTTCTACCAGCGGACCGATTATTTTTCCTAGCCCCTGCAACAGCAGACCAATTAACCGGAAGGGAAAAAGCAGGATCTTGGTAAGCGCAGACTCCTCCTTTTCCTGATCAACGTTCAGGTTTTTTTTTATGTTCGACTCAATGTTGGAGAGCGTCACCGGTTCGCCCTGCATTTGAATACGATCGGTAAGGCTTCTGGCTTCCGGAAGGGCTATCCAGAGAACGATGTAGACTAACAATCCAACTCCGGCCGTTACAGTGAACACAATGAAGAGCACCCGTACAATGACGATGTCAATTCCCAAAAAGGAAGCTACTCCACCACAGACACCGCCCAATACTTTCCGTTCCGGATCCCGGAACATTTTCTTGTCGACCTGAGGTTCTTCCAGGGTATATGATCCGGGAACAACAATCCACATGACCACATATACGATTACGGTAATCCCGTAAGCAAAAGCGAGAACTGCAAACAAGAGTCTCACCCAGACAGCATCAATGTTAAAGTAGTTGGCGATCCCTGTACAGACACCACCGAGAATCTTGCGCTGTTGATCACGCATCAATTGACGGGGAGCTGAGTACGTTTTGTTTTTGGTATCTGATGAAGAATAGGTATTGCTTTCCTGTTGTGCTTTTTCGCGGGGAGGTTCAGTTTGTGTAAACTCCTGCTCTTCTACAGCCTTGAAGTCACTCACGCTACCCATAGTAGAAATTAAGGAGGTGACATCTTCTGCAGTGATTACCTGCTTGCCTTCATTAAGCTTGGATAAGAAGATCTCGGCAATCCGGCTTTCAATGTCGGCCATGATCTCACTGCTGTCTTCAAAGGAAGAGAAATACTTGGTAATGGAATCGAGATACTTCCGCAGATTCTCGTAACCATCCTCTTCGATATGAAAGATGATGCCACTGATGTTAATGCTGATATTCTTTTTCATATTGGCGTTAGACGTGAGTGTTAGACGTTAGATTTTGTGGTTATCATTTGAGTGGAATGTACGAGTTCATCCCAGGTTTCCGTTAGTTTCCCCAGAAACTTGCTACCGCGATCGGTAAGTTTATAATATTTCCTGGGCGGACCGGATTTGGATTCGATCCATTTGTATTCCAATAGCCCCGCATTTTTCAAGCGGGTAAGAAGTGGATAAAGCGTTCCTTCCACCACAATAATCTTCGCTGCCGTAAGCTCATCCAGCATGTCGGATGCGTATACTTCGCCTCGTGAAATGATGTGAAGGATGCAGTATTCCAGGATTCCCTTTCTCATCTGTACTTGCGTGTTTTCAAGGTTCATACATCCCGTTTTAAGTTCGATCTTGGTGCTATATACGGATAAGTACTATGTATGGCCAAGTACTTGGCTTATATCTAACTTTTTAACACCTACTTTTTGACATGTATATCATTGAAAATCAAAATTTTATAGCCTTAAAAATATTTTTTTCCAATGCTTGTATTTATTTACAAAACAGCTTGAAATAAGCGATTTACCTTAGGTAGACAGGGTGTATGAACCGATGATTTACGGTGTGGTATGGCTAATTTTGCCTGATTGATGAAGAAGTTTGCAGCGTTTTTAGGTGTCTTTTTTATTGCTTCAGCAACCTTTGCCCAGGTTGGTAATGAATGGATCAATTTCAGCCAGTCTTACTTCAAAATTCCAATTGCCAAAAACGGTATTTACCGACTCGATTATTCAGCCCTTGTTGCAGCTGGTTTCCCGGCTTCTTCAGTTGATCCTGTTACGATTCAGATTTTCCATCGTGGTGTAGAACAGGCTATACATGTTGAAGGTGAAGGTGATCATATTTTTGACCCAGCCGACTTTATTGAATTCTATGGTTTGCGTAATGATGGCACCTTAGACTCACTCCTTTATCGTCCTTCATCACTGCAACCTCATAAGTACCACAATCTGTACAGCGACACAACAGCATACTTTCTTACCTATGGTGCTATTGCAGGGAAGCGAATGCCGCTTATCACGGAGAACAATTCAGGTCAGTCTGCAGAACCTTATCATTATGATGATAAACTCACCGTTCTGCATAATGAATATGCAACCGGAACGGACTATGATATTCAGGTACAACAGTCGTGGTTTGATCTGGGCGAAGGATGGAGTGGTACCTGGGCTCACACGGGGCAAACAATCAACTATTCCATTTCCGGAATAACAAACACAGTTACTTCAGGTCCCGCTCCAACGCTTGAGATAACCATCCTTGGACGAAATCGTGTTCCTCATCGGGCGGATGTATATGTTGGTGCTGGTATGCGCCTGGTAGCAACGGTTGACATTGGTGCATTTTCATTTACTACTTTACATCTTCCATTGTTGTGGAGCGATATCGGGAGTGATGGAACAATGCCGATCCGGGTTCAGTCCCTCGTTACGACAACACCATTCAGTTACATCAGCGTTTCAGCGTTCCGTCTGCGTTACCCACAGGGATTTAGTATGGCCAGTAGCAATGAAAAAATATTTTCGTTGCCGGATGCTGTTGATAAATCGTATATCGAAGTATCGAACGCTCCGGCCGGAGTAACCCTGTTTGATATTTCTGATCCTTCAAATCTGAAACGAATAGGTACTACGACAACATCAACACTTAATGCCGTTGTACCAGCAGGTGATGACCGGAAAATACTTGCCACTAATCTTTTTACCGTTCCTGCCATCAGGCCGGTTTCGTTTCGCCAGATAATTCCATCCGGTAATGATTATGTTATTATAAGTCACCCTTTGCTTCGCCAGCCGGCTTCAGGTTACTCAGATCCGGTAAAAGCGTATGCCGAATACAGAGCTTCTGCTGTGGGTGGAGGTTTTGATACGCTGGTACTGAATGTAGCACAACTCTATGATCAGTTCACTTCCGGGGAGACAACACCCCTTGCCATTTATCGGTTAATGCAATACATGGCGGGCATCAAGGCGCCTCGTTATCTTTTTTTAATCGGGAAAGGCCTTGATGTTGGCTATGGTTATCATCGATCACCGCATTTATTTCCCGTCTATAAAGATCTGGTGCCTACGGCAGGAACACCCGGGTCTGATATTTTATTTTCAGCAGGGCTTGGCGGATCAACAACGTATGAGCCTGCAGTACCCACGGGGAGAATACCGGCATCAAAAGCGAGCGATGTTGCCGTATACCTGGAAAAAGTAAAAGAAAAGGAAGCCAGATCATTTGACGATCTGGAGAAGAAAAACATCCTTCATATCAGTGGAGGTATTGAAGCCGGTGAACCCGAACGATTTAAATCACATCTTTCATATCTGGGAGATATTGCCAGAGACTATTACCTCGGAGCACATGTATCGTCCGTGGCCAAGCAGTCCTTTAACGTGGAATTAATCAATGTTGCTGAAGAGATCAATAAAGGGCTTGGACTGGTAACGTTCTTTGGACATTCATCAGCTACTTCCCTTGATTTTGATATCGGTAAAGTTTCAAATCCGGTGCTGGGGTATGACAATGAGGGAAAGTATCCCATATTTCTTATCAATGGTTGTAGCGTTGGTTCGTTTTTTCTGAATGACTTTCTCTTTGGTGAAGACTGGGTACTGACCGGTAAAAAAGGCGCGGCCGGATTCATTGCGCATACGGCTTATGCTTTTGAAGGAACCATCCGTGCCTATGCAGAAAATTTTTACCGGGTAGCCTACAACGATTCTTCATTCATTGCAAAAGGTGTTGGTGATGTAATGAAAGAAACTGTGAGGCGATACATGCAGTCGGCTACGGTCAATGTGATGAATATCACACAGGTGCAGCAGATGCTTTTACTGGGTGATCCTGCTGTCTCCTTGTTTGGTGCATCCAGATCTGATCTGGAGATCAACAACGAGAATGTTTCCATTGAATCGTTTAGTGAGGAAGCCGTGTCGGCATTAAGTGATTCTGTGGCACTGAAATTAATCGTCAGAAATTTTGGTCAGGCCAGACCTGATACCCTTCAGATTCAGGTTAAACGTTATCTGAATGACAATTCTATGATTGTGTATGATTCACTGTATCCATCGGTGATGTATAGTGATACCCTGATTTTTGTAATCCGCAAGGGGAGAGAAAACAATGCAGGGAATAACCGTTTCGAGATAACCCTTGATCCCGACAATGTTATCAATGAATTAAGTGAAACAAACAATACAGCCTTACTGGATTTACTTATTCCTTCCAATGGCACGAAAAATCTTTACCCGGCACCATTCAGTATTGTCAATTCAACAGACGTTACACTTTCTTTTCAGGCAACGGATATTTTTTCTTCAACCCGTGAGTTTCTTTTAGAAGTTGACACCGTACATACTTTTGATAGTCAGTATAAAAAGATCTTTACGGTAACCGGAGAAATACTGGCGCGTCAACCTTTTACGCTCCTGGGGCAGGATACATTGGCATACTACTGGCGTACCAAATTGAAAGATCCGCTTCCGGGTGAAAATGAAACCTGGACGTTAAGTTCATTTACGTATATCGACAATGGCCCCGAGGGATGGGCACAGGTTCATTTTCCACAATACCTGGAGAACAATGAAGATGGATTACTGGCTGATGCTTCGCAGAGAAAATTTCAATTCAGAGAGACAATAACATCCGTGGATATTATAACCTATGGAAGCGATCATCCCTTAACGAACAAGGATGTAAGTGTTAAGATCGCAGGTTTTGAATACAACCTTTCGGATAAAGCATGCCGTGATAACTCCATAAGCCTGATCGCATTTGACAGGCATTCAGCCTCACCTTATATGGCCATTCCTTTTAAATGGTATAACAGTGGTGGCCGCGGCTGCGGACGTATCCCTTGGGTCATCAACAACTTTGTCTATACTCAAATGGTTACCGGGAATGGTGATGATCTTATAGCCTATGTCAATAATGTTCCTTCCGGTGATTCTGTGGTGATGTACAGCATCGGAGATGCCGCATATGCCAACTGGCCTGTTGCAGCTAAGGTAAAACTAGGTGAGCTTGGAATTTCCGTCACACAGATTGATAATCTGCTTCCGGGTGAACCGGTTGTGATATTCGGACGGAAGGGACTTACTCCCGGCAGCGCAAAGATTTTTAAAGCTTCTGGATCTCCTGTTTCTCTACAACCACTTGATGTAAAGAAAACCATCACTGGTGGGTACACATTTGGCTCGATGTCGTCAACGCTGATCGGGCCAGCGCAATCATGGGATTCTTTTGTCGTCAGACATGAACTGCCTGAACCTTCAGATCAATTAAGTTTTGATTTAATCGGAATAGGCCTGAATGGTGAAGAGGAGCTATTACTGGATGGTATTACAACTGACCAGGCGTTATCCGGAATTTCAGCGACACAATATCCCTATCTCAGGGTAGTGTATCACACAGAAGATAACGTGAACCTCACTCCGGCCCAGCTTGAAAAATGGCTGGTACTGTACACCCCTGTACCCGAGGGAGTGCTCATCTATGATGGTCCGCGTGAAACACAAACCGTTCAGGAAGGTGACGTGTGGAAAGGCAACTATGGATTCATCAATATCAGTGATAAAGTATTTACGGATTCCATAACGGTGAAATTTGAAACCTTTAATCAGCTGCAGCGGTCATCGTATCCCCAATCCATAAAGATAAAAAGTCCGCTTCCGGGCGATACTACATTATTCACCTATGCTGTGGATACACATCAGAAAAGGGGATTGAATGATATCAATGTCTTCGTCAATCCACGCGTATTATCCGAACAGTACTTTGATAACAACGTGTTGTTACTGAGTAATTACCTCGATGTGCAGCACGATATTTTCAGGCCCGTGCTGGATGTGAGCATAGACGACCGGTATGTGGTTAACGGAGATTATGTTTCGTCTACACCGATGATCCGTGTAAAGGTGTGGGACGAAAATAAAAAAGTACGAAAGACCACTACAGAAGGCATGCGGATTTTCCTCACCTATCCCTGTGCTGTGGAAGATTGTGAGCCCACACTGATCGATTTAACAGGCAATGAGATTCAATGGTCTCCGGCCACAGAAACGTCTGAATTTGAAATTGAATTCACTCCTGAAAAACTTGAAGATGGCATTTACACCCTGTTTGTAGAAGGCGCAGATGCAGATAACAATGCAAGCGGAATAGAATCGTATGAAGTAACGTTTCAGGTGAGCGGTGAAGAGCTTGTTAAAATATCAGACCCTTATCCCAATCCCACGCGTAGTGATGTTTACTTTTCCATAATGCTTGGCAACGATGAGCTGCCCAGTGAATTCAGCTTAGAGATCATAGATTTAAATGGAAAACCGGTAACTACGTTGAATCAATCAGATGTTGAATTTCATACCGGAACAAACATCATCAAATGGAACACCTATACTGTAAACGGAAATCCCCTGACAGGTGGGGTTTATGTGTATAAGCTTTCTACCAGCATAGGTGGTAAACGATATATGCGAAACGGTAAGCTGGTACTCGTACGATAGTGATCACTCAGAGACCATTTGAAAAAGAGGTTTCTTTTCAAATGAATTACTCTGGTCTATTTCCTTCAGATAACCTTTGTTTTTTTCGATGAAAGTGTTGTACTCAACAACCACGGCATCATACTCTGCTCTGTAATTATTTACACGCTGGTCTGCCATCCGGATTTCGTCCGTGAGTTTTTGAAGCGTGGTATTGTAACTGAACTCCGTCTGCGATTCGGCAAAGGCGATTAACTCAATGACAAGGGAGTTTGATGCAAAGTCATATTCTTCAATAACATCTGCATTCTCCATTGTTTTTTGAGTATACCGGGAAGCGGCCAGTTGATTTAATCGTTCTTCAAAGGCATGAAGTTCTTCGCGCTGCAACGGATTAGAAACCATCAGCTCATGCAGCAGGTTGTGCATGGTGGTTAGTTTTTCATTGTCGTCATGGATCATCATGTTCCAGGCTTTCAGCAGGCTGTCCTGCAGGCCCAGATATCGTTCCGTAAGGGAATCCTGTTTAGTAAACGTGGTTTCCTGAGCCACATTGGCTTTATCCCCGCAATTCCAGAATAACAGAAAACAAAGGAAAAGTATAATTCCACAAGGCAACGTTCTCATAACTACTATTTGGGCTCCGATTTGAATACGTTACAAAGAAATGAAATGTTATTGGGCTTCAGGTTTCTTTGTAAGATAAGTAAGTTTTTCCAAGCAATTGGTAATTATCGGCTAACGTCAGACGGGTTTGAATTGTTCAAATGATTCCTGACAATCCCGGCAGTAATGTATAGACCTGCACAGCGTGGGACCAAATGTGCTTTTGAGTTCCGTATGCGTACCCTGGCACCGCGGGCAGGGGGTATGTTCAAGAGCATGCAGGATTTCCAGATCGGAAAAAAGTTTGCCGGATGGCGGGGGAGCCAGTCCGAATTTTTTTAAAGCGGCCTTTCCTTTTTCGGTGATCTTATCGCTGGACCACGGCTCACGAAAATTAATTTCCACCTCCACGTGAGGTATGCCTTTCTGGCGAAGAACTTCCATCACCTCATTCTTCATGAGGTCTAATGCAGGGCACCCTACAAAGGTCGGAGTCATCTCTATGAAGACTTTATCAACAGACACGATCACACGTGTAATTACGCCAAGGTCAACCAATGATAATACCGGGATCTCGGGATCTTTAACATCCTCAAGCCATTGGTATACTTCGTTGATCGTGGGAGATATCATGGATACGTAATGGTAAAGCTTCCGGGAATGATCTGATTCAGGTGATGTTTCATATGTTTTACATAGTCAGCAGCAAGCCATTCCAGTGCTTTATGCTGAGCGGCTTCTTTACCCGTATCACAAACAGCGTTGTATTTTTCAACAGGCACCGATAGCAGTATCTCGCAGATTCTTTCATTGATCAGTTTCCAAAGCGAAATGATATCGGCTTTGGGGGTGCGCTGATATCCATTAGCGGTTACCCAAAAATCCTGATCATAAACAATTTTCGGAGGCACCGATTCATACTGGCCGGTGATAAAACGCCTCAGGTTATTTTCTGCTGAATCAATTAAATGCCCAAGCACTTCCTTCTTACTCCATTTTCCAGGCAAAAGCTTATCGGAAAAATCGGAATCCGGAATCTGATCAATTTTATCAGTGAACTCATGGATGATCTGCCTGAGTTCTGCAACTACAGTTTTCAAAGGCAATACATTGAACGTTGAAATTACTTTTTCTCCTGAACCTTATCCAGGTTAAACAGGTCGCTGAGGATTTCAGAAAGAGACTCAGCATCACCCCGCTTGCAGGCGGCCTTCAATTGAAGTACGGGGTACTTCAATATTTTTTGCATGAGTGAACGGCTCATCTCATCCAGTTTCTCGGCTTCTTCGGGTTTGGCATTTTTCAGGTAACGGGCTAGCTCTTCCGTACGGATTTGTTCCAGCGCACCCTTCAGTTTCTGGATCGTAGGAGAGACGATCATTTCCTTAGACCAGTCTTCAAATTCAGCAATAGTTTCCTGAATGATCGAACGTACTAATGGGATGGAAGCTTTCCGCTTTTCAACCGCTTCGTTTGTTTTTTCACGAAGGTCATCGAGGTTATACAGAATAGCACCATGAATTTCTCCTATTCCTGATTCAATGCTGCGAGGCATGGAAAGGTCAATAAAGAATTTATAGGAGAGTATTTTAATATCCGCGAGTAATTCACGCGTGATGATGGGTTCGTTTCCGGATACAGAACTAATAATCAGGTCTGCCTGGGCAATCTCTTCTTTCAGTCTGTCCATACTACCAAACGTAAAGCCGCAACGGGTAGCAAGTTTTTCGGCTTTCTCTACAGTACGGTTAAGTATGGTTACGTTTTGCAGGTTTGAATTCTGAAGATTCAGACACACATCTTGTCCTATTTCACCAACGCCTACGACAAGGATTTTTGGGGATGCAAATACCGTGGTTAAATCTTCCGCTAATTCCTTTGTTGCGTAGGATATAGAAGCTGCACCATCCCGGAAAGATGTTTCTTGTACGATGCGCTTGTTAACAAAAAAGATTGTGTGCAATAAGCGATGCAGGAATGGACCTGCCATGTTTTCATCAGCACTCCATTGATAGGCATTTTTTACCTGTCCGGAGATCTGCAGATCCCCCACGATCTGCGCATCCAGTCCAATGGCCACCTCAAAAAGATGCTGTACAGCCGCCTGGCCCTGAAGGAGGGAAAAATGCTGCTCAAAACCAGATTCTATATTTTTTATGATGGAAAGACCTTTAAGAATCTCGCCTGAATGATCCTTTTCGGCCGAAAAGTAGATTTCAGTCCGGTTGCAGGTAGATACGATCAGAGCCTCGCTTACGCTGGTATATTCCCGGATAAAGCCCATAAGTTGCTTACTGGCGCTTTCGGTAAGGGAAACCTGCTCCCGAATGGCTACCGGGGCGGTTTTATATGTCAGGACTAAGGCTTTAAAGTTTTGTACCATTTCGGACTACAAAAGTATACTCTCCGGGAAAACCAATCATGATAATTGTCACTATCAAGGTAATTTAGAATTAATACAAATAACCATTTTTTAGTGAACCTCCACCTTTTACGATCAGCGTGATTTTTTAGTTCAAAACCATGACCAGATTTCAGCCCCCATAATCGTGTGTCAATAAAATTCGATTTCAGCATTTCATGGAAAATTTCGATTTTTAACGACCGCGTTGTATTTCATTAATGAAAAGATTTTCCCGTTTCCTCCAGCGCTTCTTTGGGTTTTCCAGATCACAGGCCAATGGGCTGGTGATATTGTTGCCCCTATTGATTCTTGCCGTTTTTTCTGAACCAATTTACCGGTGGTGGGTTGCCCATCGTAAACCAGATATTCATGATGTTGCTATGTTAGACAGCATGGTTGCTCATTGGCAGGCCACAGATGCTACGGAAGAAAGAATAACCAAATCACCAAAAATTGCTGCCTTCGATTTTGATCCTAACCGGGTTTTGCCGGAAGAATTACAGCAACTTGGGTTTTCGACTTCCCTATCCAGACGGATAATTCGCTATCGTGAAAAGGGAGGAAAATTCAGGATCAAATCCGATCTGCTCAAAATGTATGGTATGGATACGGTGCTGTACCTGCAGCTTTATGATCATATTTTATTGCCAGTAACAAGTCAGGTGGAAACGTTCTTAAAGTCTGAATCAGCATTTGAAAAGAAGACAAAAATCGTTGAACGGTTTGACATCAACACGGCCGATTCATTGCGGCTGGAAGAGATTTATGGAATTGGCCCTAAACTTTCAAAACGGATTATTAATTATCGTGAAAAGCTGGGCGGCTTTGTTTCCATTGATCAATTGAAGGAAGTCTGGGGATTGGATACCACAGTGGTTACGCGCTTGACAACGCAATCCTTTGTTTTACAAAATTATGTGCCCGTTCAGCTGAATCTAAACCAGGCTACTGAAAATGAGTTGTCCGCTCATCCCTATTTATCGCGGAAAACGGCCAAGGCTATTGTCGCCTATCGATTTCAGCATGGTCCTTTTGGGGGCTTTGAAGACCTTCGGAATATACAAGCCCTGGATATCAACACCATTCAGAAAATCACTCCATATTTGAAGTTACAGAACTGATGCTGGCGGTAATGCCGGTATTTAATCAACAGGACAGCACATGCACGCTGCTAAAGGAATCCTTCGTTCGTATTTACGCAGGCTTACCAACTTGTCGGGGAATAACCGTTCCCTGCTGTTGCTACGCCTGTCAGCCGAGCAATTGATGGACGTTCATGAATTAAGTTTTCTGAATGGCGAGCGCTCTTTTGGAATAATCAATGCATTGATTGCCGGCAAAGCAAAAAAAATATGCCCTGTGCTGGATAGTCGTGTTGAAGCCAGTAATGAAGCCAGCAAGAAACTTAAAAAATTACAACGCATTGATAAGTTCCTGTTTGAAGAGCGTGGTTCAAATGATCTTCATGTTGGCTGGCCCTTCGTGGAAGGAAAGTTTTCTGACGGCACCTGGGTGCGTTGCCCCTTACTTTTTTTTCCGGTAAGCATTGTTCAAACCGGACAACACTGGCATCTGGAACCGCGTGAAGATGCCGGGATTACGTTCAATAAATCTTTTTTATTGGCGTATGCTTTCTATAATCATATCAAGCTTGAGGAATCACTGATTGATTTTACATTCGAAGATTTTGATTCTGACAGCACAGTGTTTCGCACGCAGGTGTATCAGCTTATCAAAGACAAACTGGAGGTGAACTTTAATCCGGATAATTTCCGGGATGAATTGCAAACCTTCCGGCAATTCAAGAAAGAAGAATTTGACCCGACACACCGCAATGGCGAGATCAAGCTTTTTCCGGAAGCTGTATTAGGTATTTTTCCGCAAGCCGGTTCACAACTGGTTCCCGATTATCAGCATCTCCTGGAAAATGATTCTATAAAAGACCTCGAAGATTTTTTTTCATCCAAGTCGGTTTCCACTACCGGGGAGGTAAACAAACCATCCGAACATAAAGTAAGTGAAGAGAAATTACTGACACCCTTCACCATTGATGCGTATCAGGAAAATGCAGTTCAGGCTATCAAGAATGGAAAATCGATCGTTGTGCAGGGACCACCCGGCACCGGGAAATCACAGCTGATATGCAATCTGCTGGCCGATGCTATGGCTTCCGGTAAACGGGCTTTGCTGGTGTGCCAGAAACGTGCAGCACTCGATGTGGTGTATACCCGGCTGAAATCCATAGACCTGGGTGATTTCCTGGGACTGGTTCATGATTTCCGGAACGATCGAAGAGAGATCTTTTCAAAAATTGCTACACAGATCGAAAGGCTGGAAGAATTTAAAATCAAGAACAGGAGTATTGATGTTATACAAACCGAACGGAAATTTTTTCAGGTCTCGCGCAGAATTGATCATATTACCGAGGAACTTCAGGAATTCCGCAATACGTTGTTTGATGAACGTGAATGCGGATCATCGGTTAAAGCGCTTTACTTAACATCTAATCCGTATGCCCCTTCCATCAATATCAAACAGGAATACCAGTATTTTCATTTTCAGGAGCTTCCGGTCTTTATCAAGAAACTGAAGACCTATGCTGGCTTTGCTGGTATTTTTAATCATGAGGCCCACCCTTGGTTCAGAAGAAAATCATTTGCTGCCTTTCAGCTTCAGGATGAAAAAAATATCGAACGCATCATTCATGAAATTCCAGCTTTTCAAAAGAAGGTGTCAGCTGATGTATTCAAGCTGATAGGCTCTACACTCAACCTGGAAGATTGTGAAACACTTTTTCAGCGTGCGGATGATATTTTGGGAATGATCACCGTGTTGAAAGATGATAACACGTATCATTTTTTTCAGTCGATGATGAGCGAGTCTGATGATGAGACCAGCTTGCTATGGCTCGCGAATATGGAGCGCGTTTGTATGAATTGTTTCTCGGATGAAAATCCAGAGACCACTATAGCCAGTGATCAGTTGGGTAAAATTCAGGAAGCTCTCCAGCAGCACATGCTGTCACGAAGGAATATCATAAAGCTCATCCGCTGGGAGTTGTTTTCAGATAATAAACTGCTGGTCAAAAAAGTAGTAGCAGCGAATGGTTTGGAGTACAATAAAATTGGTTTGAATGTTCTTGAAAAACGCATCGACAGCCGGCTGAACCTGGAGCATCAACTCACGGCCTTGAAGGGTAAATCCTGGCTGCATGAACTTCCGCAGGGCTATGATAAAAAAACATTGCAACGGTGGTTTACCAATCAGAAATATGCTATTCGTGCCAAGTTGATTTTTAATAGCATTCGGGAGATTAAAGATGCGGTGAGTCCGGAGAGATTCACCCGGAGTGAATTCATTGGATTGCTTCAGCAAATCCTGTCGGCTCTAAAAGAAATTCCTGAAAAAAAATCAGAATGGCTGAAATACCTTACTCCGTATCAGATCCGTCAGCTTATTTTTCAGCCCGAGCTTGAGTCAACGTTCATGGAGCAATTGCATTATCACTTCGATGCGTTGTGCGCCTATGATATTCTCAGTGAAGAATTAAAACTCTATGAACGGGATGTAATTACAAAGCTGCACGATGAAGCCGAAAGCTGGGATGCGGAAGGTCTTGCAGCACTTTTCCAAAACAGTTTACGTTTGGCGTGGATCGATCACCTGGAAACCAAATTTCCCGTGCTGCGAATGGTATCCTTTGGTAAAATGGACGAACTCCAAACGGAGCTGCAACAATTGATCGGAGAGAAACAAAAGTTAAGTGAAGAGATATTGATTGTACGCGCTCGCGAACGGGTGTACGAAGGCGTGGAATACAATCGACTGAACAACCGGGTGACATACCGTGATTTGTATCATCAGGTAACGAAAAAGAAAAAAATATGGCCCGTACGAAAAGTTATTGAACAGTTTCAGGAAGAACTTTTCAGGCTTGTACCATGCTGGATGGCATCACCCGAATCAGTCTCTGCCATTTTTCCCATGACTGAGTTATTTGATGTAGTGATCTTTGATGAAGCTTCACAATGTTTTGCGGAACGGGGTATACCGGCTATGTATCGCGGCCGTCAGATTGTGGTAGCGGGAGATGCACAGCAGCTACAACCCAGTGAATTATATCAGGTGAGATGGGAAGAAGAGGAAGAGGCACCTGATCTGGAGGTAGATTCCCTGTTGGCTCTGGCTGAACGCTATGTTTCAACCATTCACCTGCAGGGACACTATCGCAGCAAGTCGCTTGAGTTGATTGACTTTTCGAACCGGTTCTTCTATGAAGGCCGGCTTAAGTTATTGCCGGATCGAAACACGGTGAACCGGAATGAACCTGCTATTGAATATTGTAAGGTAGATGGTGTATGGGATAACCATACCAATCCGGTTGAAGCTGAGATGGTCGTTGAGCGAATCCGTGAACTTCTTCAGGATCATCCGGATAAAGAAATTGGCATTGTTACCTTTAATGCCCCCCAGCAAATGCTGATCATGGATTTGCTCGAAGCAGCATCTGCACGAAGCGAATTACGTATACCATCTTCCCTGTTTGTCAAGAATATCGAGAATGTGCAGGGTGATGAGAAAGACATCATTATTTTTTCTGTTGGATATGCTCCTGATAAAAAAGGAAAAATGTCTATGCAATTCGGGAGTCTGAATACCGCTGGAGGTGAAAACAGACTTAATGTTGCTGTTACGCGAGCGCGTGAGAAAATTATTCTCATCAGCAGTATCTGGCCGGAACAGCTTAAAACGGATGACCTTAAAAACGCAGGGCCTGTTCTATTCAAAAAATACCTCGAGTTTGCCCGCGATGTTCATGATCGCAAGTTTCAAACTTCGGTAAGTTACAATACCAATGGAATCTCATTCCTGTATTTGAATAACAAGATCAAACATTGGGCAGATGCTTCTATGAGTGGGTTTGTTTTTGAAAATAACGCTTTCCCTTTTTCTGATCTGAGTGTAGGTGAAAGGGATCAATACCTGGCCATTATTCTTACGGATGATATACGATATTACCAATCGCCATCCGTGAAAGATGCACATGCCTATACTCCGGCATTGCTCACGCAAAAGAACTGGCATTACCGTATGATCTTCAGCCGGCAATTCTGGAAGAATCCGGAGAAGATAGAATCTGAATTGAAGTGGTTTGTAGGCGCCTCGGCCTTAAGTTCCTAAGTCTGGATCACCCCTGCGCTGAATTTTTCTACGGGAGCCTGATTGGCAGCTTCAATGCCCATGGAAATTACCTTACGCGTTTCGAGCGGATCGATAACACCATCTACCCATATCCGGGAAGCTGCGTAGAACGGACTGAGTTGTTCGTTATAACGATCGGTAATTTCTTTCAGTAGCGACTCTTCTTCTTCTTTTGATATGGTTTTCCCCTGTGCCTTCAGGGCACTGACTCGGATCTGTAAAAGTGTTTTCGCAGCAGAGGCTCCGCTCATAACAGCAATCTGAGCGGTTGGCCAGGCTATTATCAAGCGCGGATCGTATGCCTTCCCGCACATCGCGTAATTCCCGGCACCATATGAGTTTCCGATAATCAGGGTGAACTTGGGTACGGTAGAGTTTGCCATGGCATTCACCATTTTAGCACCATCCTTAATGATGCCACCATGCTCTGCTTTACTTCCTACCATAAACCCGCTTACATCCTGAATGAAGAGGAGTGGTATCTTCCGCTGATTACAATTCATGATGAATCGTGCAGCTTTGTCGGCAGAGTCGGAATAGATCACGCCACCCATTTGCATTTCGCCTTTCTTTGTCTTGACTACTTTTCGCTGATTGGCAACGATGCCTATGGCCCAGCCGTCAATGCGTGCTGTTCCACAAACTAATGTCTTTCCG